>JAAYSY010000056.1 GCA_012518235.1 Bacteroidales bacterium | reverse complement strand
TCCTTGTTGCATTTTATCATTTTTTAAACGCAAATAGTTGTAGTCATAAATTATATAGATTATTTTTGAGAGAAAATTCGTTGTAACCTATAATAATTGGGCTTAATGAAGAACTTTATATATTAAATCTAAAAAACAAAAATATTATTTATGGCTGAATCTATAGATATTCGTGAACTTAACGACCGAATAGAGAGTCAAAGTGCATTTGTGACAAACCTTATTACAGGTATGGATCAAGTTATTGTTGGTCAAAAGCACCTTATTGAATCCTTATTAATCGGTTTATTGTCTGATGGACATGTGTTATTAGAAGGTGTTCCAGGGTTAGCAAAAACATTAGCTATTAAGACTTTAGCGTCTTTAATAGAAGCTAAGTACAATCGGATTCAATTTACTCCCGATTTATTGCCTGCAGACGTTATTGGTACCATGATTTATAGTCAAAAAGAGGAGAACTTTTTAGTTGAAAAAGGTCCTATTTTTGCCAACTTTGTTTTAGCCGATGAAATAAATCGTGCACCAGCAAAAGTTCAGAGTGCATTGCTCGAGGCTATGCAAGAGCGACAAGTAACTATTGGAAAAGAGACATTTCAACTTCCAAAACCCTTTTTAGTTTTAGCAACACAAAACCCAATTGAGCAAGAAGGGACATATCCTTTACCAGAAGCACAAGTGGACCGGTTTATGTTGAAAGTTACCATTGATTATCCTAAGCATGAAGAAGAGAAATTAATTATAAATCATCACATCAATGGAAAATCGCAAGAGGTTAAGCCTATTATAAAATCTGATGAAATTATAAAAGCTCGCGAAGTAGTACAACAAGTATATATTGATGAAAAGATTCAACAATATATTGTTGATATTGTTTTTGCTACTCGTAATCCAGAAAAATATGGAATGAAAGAGTTAGAACACTATATTGATTTTGGTGGTTCGCCTCGTGCATCTATTAACTTGGCATTGGCATCTCGTACTTACGCCTTTATTAAACGCAGAGGATATGTTATTCCTGAAGACGTACGCGCTGTAGCTCATGATGTATTGCGTCATCGTATTGGATTAAGCTATGAAGCAGAAGCTAATAATGTAAACTCTGATGAAATTGTAAGCCAAATTCTAAATAAAGTTGAAGTACCTTGATTTTAGTTGAGAATAACTGTTCTTATTCATCTTTTAATCTCAATTAAACATGGATACATTAGAAATACTGAAGCGAGTTCGACAAATTGAAATTAAAACTCGTGGATTATCAAATAATATATTTGCTGGTGAATATCATACTGCATTTAAAGGAAGAGGTATGGCCTTTGCTGAGGTGCGTGAGTATCAATATGGAGATGATATTCGGGATATAGATTGGAATGTAACTGCTCGATTCAATAAACCTTATATTAAGGTTTTTGAGGAAGAACGAGAACTTACCGTTATGTTATTAGTTGACGTATCGGGAAGTTTAGAGTTTGGTACTGTAAAACAGATGAAGCGAGACATGGTTACAGAGATTGCAGCTACTCTTGCTTTTTCTGCTATACAAAATAATGATAAAATTGGAGTGGTTTTTTTCACTGATCGTATTGAGAAGTTTATCCCTCCTAAAAAGGGAAGAAAACATATTCTTTACATTATTCGCGAATTAATAGATTTCAAACCTGAGAGCAAGCGTACTGACATTGAACAAGGTTTAGAATACCTGACTAATGTTATGAAAAGACGCTGTACAGCATTTGTTTTATCCGATTTTATTGATCAAAAGAGCTTCAAAGATGCTTTAACAATTGCCAATAGAAAGCATGATGTTGTTGCAATACAAGTTTACGATCGGAGAGCTGCAGAGTTACCCTCCATTGGATTAATGAAAATTAAAGATGCAGAGACAGGACATGAACAATGGATTGACACCTCGTCTAAGGCTGTTCGAAATGCTCACCATAAGTGGTGGAAGGAAAAACAAGAGGAACTGACTACTACATTTACTAAAACAAATGTGGACTCTATTTCTATCCGAACCGATGGTGACTATGTAAAATCACTACTCAGTCTATTTGCAAAAAGAAATTAAGAAAACAATGAAGAGAATAATACATATATTCATCCTGCTTTTTTTTATTTCAGGCTATACTAAAGGACAGTCAGTATCAGTAGAAGCCACTATTGATTCACTGGAGATATTAATTGGAGAGCAAACGAATATTAACTTAAAGGTTGCTGCAGGTAGTAACCAAAAAATAATATTCCCCCAATTTATAGATACATTAATCAGAAATGTTGAAGTATTAGAGGTATCTAAACCTGATACGCAATATTACAACAACAAAGAAATGATGGAGATTAAACAGAATTATACCATAACTTCGTTTGATTCTGCTTTATATTATATTCCTCCATTCGATGTGTATGTTGATAGTTTAAAATATGAATCGAATCCTTTAGCTTTAAAGGTCTATTCAATGCCAATAGATACCTTACATCCTGAACAATTTTTTGGACAAAAAGACATTATAAAGACTCCTTTTGTATGGAGTGATTGGTATCTTTTTATCCTTTGTTTTGTTCTTTTAGCTCCCGTTATCTATTTAATCTATTATTTATCTAAACGATTAAGAGATAATGAGCCTATTATACGTTGGGTGAAGGTGGAACCTAAGATTCCAGCGCATGAAATGGCCCTACAAGAGATTGAGAGGATAAAAGAGGGAAAAATATGGCAAAAAGAAGGCACAGCGAAGGAGTATTACACTAAATTAACTGACGCTATTCGCCGTTATATAACCGAAAGATTTGAAATCAATGCCACTGAAATGATTACTTCAGAAATTATTGATAAATTAAAACTAGTTGAAGACAAAGAGGCTCTAGATGATTTGAATGAATTATTACAAACAGCAGACTTAGTAAAGTTTGCTAAGCACGATCCTCTGATGAATGAAAAAGATGCTAGTTTAATAAACGCCATAGATTTCATTAATGAAACAAAAAAGGAATTAACTGAAGAAGAATTAGCTCAACCTACTGAGATAAAGGTTGTGGAAAAACGTTCTCTCAAAACCAAAATAGTATTAGCTGTTGGTATTGGGTTTTTCGTGATTTCCCTAATTACTTTAGTTACGTATATTGTGAAACAACTATTGCTTATTATAGCATAAGAATAAAAATTTAAAACGATTATAGCATGCATTTTGCTAATGTAGAATACTTATTTTTACTTCTTTTACTTATACCTTATATAGTATGGTATATTTTAAAGTGTCGTAGAAGTGATGCAACGCTTCAAATCTCCGATGCAAGAGTGTATGCCCATACACCTAAAAGCTTTAAGAATTACCTCTTACATTTACCTTTTATTTTGCGTATTCTTGCTCTTATATTTATTATAATTGTATTAGCAAGACCTCAACGGACTGATAGTTGGAAAAATAGTGAGATAGAAGGTATTGATATTATGCTGACTGTCGATGTCTCTACAAGTATGTTGGCTGAAGACTTAAAGCCCAATCGCTTAGAAGCAGCAAAAGACGTTGCAGCTGAATTTGTAAATAGTAGACCAAATGATAATATAGGTCTTACAATTTTTGCAGGCGAAGCCTTTACTCAATGTCCCTTAACCTCTGATCATAAGGTAGTTTTAAATATGTTTGAGGGCATTAAAACGGGTATCGTTGAAGATGGAACAGCTATTGGTATGGGAATTGCGAATGCAGTAACACGACTGAAAGATAGTAAAGCTAAATCTAAAGTAATTATTTTACTTACAGATGGAAGTAATAACCGAGGAGATATTTCTCCGTTAACTGCTGCTGAAATAGCTAAAACATTTGGTATTCGCATCTATACTGTGGGAGTAGGAACTACGGGGATGGCCCCTTATCCTTATCCCGTAGGAAATACGATTAAGTATGTAAATGTACCGGTTGAAATTGATGAAGAATCTTTAAAACAGATTGCAGGTACTACTGATGGACAGTATTTTAGAGCAACAAGTACTGATAAACTTAAGAATGTATATCACGAAATAGACCAATTAGAGAAAACTAAACTGCATGTAAAAGAGTTTAGTACAAAATCGGAAGAGTATCAGTTATTTGCTTTAATAGCTATGCTATTTATTCTAGCAGAGGTTATATTAAGAAATACACTACTAAAAAAGATACCTTAAGGATTTATTTTTCACTAAGTGTTTAATTGTGTAGATTATAAAAAGAGAAAATAAAATATGTTTCGATTTCAAGAACCAAATTATTTATATCTATTGATATTAATACCTCTTTTAGTGGTATTCTATCTATACTCCAATTATAGACGAAGGAGAGCAATCCGTGCATTTGGAGATGAAGGTTTAATGCATCAATTGATGCCTGATGTATCAAAACATAGGCCTGATGTTAAATTTAGCATCGTACTCGTTGCTATTGCTCTTTTTAGTATATTGTTAGCACGTCCTCAATTTGGTTCAAAGCTTGAGACGGTAACACGTAGTGGTGTAGAGGTTATTATAGCTTTGGATATATCGAATTCTATGCTTGCTGAAGATGTGAGACCTAGTAGATTGGAGAAGGCAAAGCACTTAATAGGAAGGCTAGTCGATCAATTAAAAGATGATAAAGTAGGACTTATTGTTTTTGCTGGAGATGCTTTCACCCAAATCCCAATAACTAACGATTACATATCTGCTAAAATGTTTTTGCAATCTATTGATCCTACACTCTTATCAAAACAAGGAACCGCAATTGGTTCAGCTATTGAACTAGCGACTCGAAGTTTTACATCTAAAGAAGAAGTCGGTCGAGCTATTATTTTGATTACCGATGGTGAAAATCATGAAGGCGGTGTAGAACAAGCAATAAAAAAAGCTAGAGAAAAAGGTATTCAAATTCATGCATTAGGTGTGGGATCGCCCGAAGGAGCACCTATTCCCATTAGAGGTTCTAATGATTACATGAAAGATAGAGAAGGTAACGTGGTTGTTACCCGAATGAATGAAGAGATGTGTCAGCAAGTAGCTCAACAAGGTAATGGAATTTATGTTCGTGTAGATAATACGAATACAGCTCAACGTGCTATTTCTAAAGAGATAGATAAAATGGCTAAGGCAGATATTGAAACTGAAGTTTTTACTGAATATAATGAGCAGTTTCAAGTCATTGCATGGATTATTTTTATTTTCTTGTTAATTGAGCTGTTGATTTTGGAACGAAAGAATCCATTATTGAAGAATATACGATTGTTTACTCCTAAAAATGAGAATTAAGAAATGAAATTTATGGACTACATGAATAAATTGATCCTTCTATCATTAGTTGCTCTCGTATCTCCTTTTTGTATGGCACAAAAGGTTGAGCGAGATTATATACGCAGAGGAAACAAGAATTTTAAAGATAGTACTTTTATTAAAGCGGAGGTAAATTATAGAAAAGCAATAGATGAGAATCCACAGTCTACTATTGCTATGAATAATTTAGGAAATACCTTAACTCAACAAAGTAAGTTTGAGGAGGCCATGGAACAGTATGTTACAGCGATTAAAATTGAAAAAGACAAAGATAGATTAGCTGAAATTTATCATAATATGGGGGTTATTTTTCAAGCTGCAGAAGATTATCATAAAGCAATAGAAGCTTATAAATTTTCATTAAGAAACAATCCTAACGATCATGAAACACGCTATAATTTAGCGTTAGCTCAGAAAATGCTTAAAGAACAGGAGCAAGATCAAGAAGATGGTGGAGATAATGATAACCAAGATCAACAACAAGATCAAGAAGAGCAGCAAGATCAAAATCAAGACAATCAGGAAAACAAACCTCAACAACCTCCACAATCGGACGAGGATGAAATGTCTAAGGAGAATGCAGAACAGCTACTGAATGCTATTTTACAAGATGAGAAAGATATTCAGGATAAAGTTCAAAAGCAGCAACAAGTTATTCAGGGAGGTCAATTAGATAAAAATTGGTAATGAAAAGAACAATAAAATATAATAATCAGATAATGAAAAAGGTTTTTCTTTTGTTTCTCACTTTATTATGTATTCCTACTTTGTGGGCAGATGAGAAGCCAACATTCACTACATCGGCTCCTGATGTAGTAGCCGTGGGAGATCAATTTAGATTATCTTATACGGTTTCTACTCAAAAAGTAAAAAACTTTAGAGCTCCAGGAAGCATTTCAGGTTTCGACATTCTAATGGGACCTAGCCGTTCTCAACAAAGTAGCGTACAAATAATAAATGGGCAACGGACTTCTACTAGCACTATAACTTTTACTTATATTTTGTTAGCTACCAAAGAAGGTATTTTTACAATACCTGGAGCTACAATAGATGCTGAAGGTGAAAAATTAATTTCAAATTCTATTCAAGTAAAGGTTCTTCCAGAAGATGATACAGCTAAGAAAAAAGCTCAAGGTCAAAACCAATCGGATAAAAGCTCTTCTGATGAACCAAAGGTCTCTTTATCTAAAGATGATTTATTTATAACAGCTACAGTTAATAAAACAAATATTTATGAGCAGGAAGCACTGACACTAACGTTTAAGATTTACAGTGCAGTAGATTTACGAGGCTTTGAAAATATAAAACTTCCCGATTTTACAGGATTTCATTCTCAAGAAATTGAGTTAGCTAATCAAAAATGGGGTTTAGAGCATCATAATGGAAGAAATTACCAATCTACTATTTATCGCCAATTTGTTTTATTTCCTCAACAAGCTGGACAACTAACTATAGAACCTGCTCAATTTGATGCTATTATTGCTCAAGCAATTCGTTCTATTGATCCATTTGATGCGTTTTTTAATGGAGGAAGTAATTACGCAAATGTAAAGAAGACGCTTTACACTCCAAAAATTACAGTAAATGTAAAGCCGTTACCTAGTGGTAAACCAGCAACTTTTACAGGTGGAGTAGGTCAGTTTACTATTAGTTCATCGATTAATGATACTGAGATTAAAGCAAATGATGCGATCACATTAAAACTGGTTATTTCGGGTACTGGTAATATGAAGTTGTTATCTAACCCTGCAGTGGAATTTCCTGAAGACTTTGAAATTTATGATCCTAAAGTGAATAATCAAGTTCGCTTAACGAGTCAAGGTTTAACGGGAAATAAGTCAATTGAGTATTTAGCCATTCCTCGTCATGGAGGAACTTATAAAATACCCGAAGTGAAATTCTCCTATTTCGATACAAGTAGTAATTCGTATAAAACATTAACTACGGAAGCATATACTATAAATGTTCAAAAATCAAAAGGAGAAGGAACTGCTAATCAAATGATTGCAGATTTCACAAACAAAGAAGAGATTAAGGTACTAGGTGAAGATATCCGATTTATAAAATTAAACGATGTCGATCTTCATCCTAGAGATCAGTTTTTCTTTGGTACTTGGGGATATTGGCTGTTTTATATTATTTCATCTGTTGCATTTATACTAATTCTTATTGCATATCGTAAACAACTAGCCGAATATGCCAATGTAGCTAAGCGTAGAGTTAAGAAAGCAAATAAAGTTGCTGCTAAACGCTTGAAATCCGCGGGTAAATTAATGGAACGTAATAAGAAAGAGGAATTCTACGATGAAACATTAAAAGCTTTATGGGGCTATGTTAGTGACAAACTAAATATACCCGTATCTAAGCTATCGAAAGATAATGTAGAGGAAGAATTAACTCAATACGGAGTTGCGAAAGAACTTATAAAAGAGTTTATTGACACTCTTAATGAGTGTGAGTTTGCTCGATATGCTCCTGGTGATGAAAATCAGGCTATGGATAATGTTTATAAGTCCGCAATGAGTATAATTAGTAAAATGGAGGATTCAATTAAAAAGAACTAAAGAATGAAAAATATATATTTAATACTATTTACATTATTCAGCTTATGTGCAGTTGCTCAGGAGACTGATCAACCCATTGTAGTTACAGATTCCATAGAGGCTCCTGTAATTACCGAATCTTTGCATATTATATCAAAGAGTGAGGGTGATAGTGCTTATATAAAAGGTGAATTTCAAAAAGCAATAAGTATTTATGAGAGTTTGCTTGAAGATGGTGTAGCAAGTGAAGTGTATTATAACTTAGGGAATAGTTATTATAAAACTGATAATATTGGAAAAGCAATTTTGAATTATGAACGAGCCTTATTGTTAAATCCTGGGAGTAATGATATTCAAGCTAATTTAGCTATTGCTAAAAGTAAAACCGTAGATAAAGTAGAACCATTGCCTGAGCTTTTCTTTATTAGTTGGACGAAGAGCTTAATGAATCAATCGAGTGCTAATGGTTGGGCTAAATGGGCCATTACTTTTTTCTTGTTGTTTTTACTTAGTGCTTTTCTATATATTTTTTCTAAACAAATACTACTTAAAAAAATTAGCTTTGGAATAGGCCTCTTATTTTTACTTTTTACTGTGGTTTCGCATAATTTTGCGAGACATCAGAAAAAAGTATTGCTAAGCAGAGATACAGCTATTGTAATGACACCTAGTGTAACTGTTCGGAGCACACCTAGTGATTCGGGAACAGCTCTATTCATTTTACATGAAGGAAGAAAAGTTGCAATTAATGATGCTGTAGGAGAGTGGAAAGAAATTACTTTAGAAGATGGTAAAGTGGGTTGGATACACTCCATCAATTTAGAGGTTATATAATTAAAACATTCATGTTTAATTAGTTGTTGTTTTCATATATTTTGACTTAAATCACATAATAAATCATTATACAAAGTTTGTTTTATAGATGTTTTTTATTATGTTTATAACGTATAAGTAAGTCAGTTTTATACTAACCATTAAATTACTAACCATATGAGAACAATAACATTTAATGAATTACGTAAAATCAAAGACTCATTACCCAATGGAAGCATGAGTCGAATAGCCGACGAGTTAGGAATCAATGTAAGTACAGTTCGTAACTTTTTCGGAGGAAGAAACTTCAAAGAAGGAAAAAGCGTAGGACTACACACAGAGCCCGGGCCAGACGGAGGATTAGTTAGATTAGATGACACAACCGTTCTTGACCGGGCTCTTGAAATTTTAAAAGAGAGCCAAAAAGATGTAAAAGAAGAAAGTATGCCTCAAGTCTAAATCTAACTTTTATTATAACAATGAAATTAAAGTAAAATCCCAATTGAAATATAAAAATATATCATTTGGGATTTTATGAATAATAACATCTCTAAAATCAAATAACAATGGAAAAAAACAAAGATAAATTAATTACACTCGCTATACTTACCTATAGCAAAGCACAAACCTTGCAAAGTGTACTTGAAAATGAAGACATAGAGGCTTTTATACATAACGTAAATCAGATACAACCTGTAATATCATCTGGTGTGCGTGTACGAATAAAGGAGAGTGATTTACCAAGAGCTTTAGAGATTATTGAAAGTAGCACCTGGCTTGCTGAAGATGTTATTGAAGATAAAGACCCAGTGTTAGACACAAAGGTAGATAAAGTACTTATACCTATTGACTTCTCTGATTACTCGGTGAAAGCCTGTGAAATAGGTTTTAGCTTTGCTGCAGCATTAAATGCTGAGGTCGTTTTATTACATGTATATTACACACCAATGTATGCTGCAATCTTTCCATATAGCGATTTTAATTACCAAACTAATGATGAAGTCATAGCAGCAAAGAATATTGTTGGTAAAGCTAGAAAAGAAGTGAATCGATTATCTGATCAAATTAAAGAGCAGATAGAAAATAAAAAACTACCAAATATTCCTTTTAGCTGTATTTTAAGAGAAGGAATTCCTGAAGAAGAAATTTTGCGCTATGCTAAAGAGCAACGTATCCAAATAGTGATTATGGGTACTCGAGGTAAAAATCAAAAGGATATAGACTTAATTGGCAGTGTTACAGCCGAAGTCATCGATAGAAGTAGAGCTGCTGTTTTAGCGCTTCCTGAAGAAACTCCTTTTAGATCGATTGAAGAGGTTAAAAATGTAGCTTTTATAACCAATTTTGATCAACGTGATTTAATAGCCTTCGATTCTTTAATTAAAAATACAATTAAACCCTTAGATGTGAAAATTTCATTGTTACACTTAGCTGATGAAAAAGATACGTGGGATGAAATTAAACTGGGGGGAATTAAAGAATATTTTAAGAAACAATATCCTTCAATAGATTTGAAGTATGATATCATAAAGAACGATGACTTACTTGAAAACTTAGAGGAATATATAAAGCAAAATAAAATCGATATGATAACGTTAGCTTCTTATAAAAGAAATATATTCTCTAGGTTATTTAATCCAAGTATAGCAAGAAAAATGATCTTTCATGCTGATACACCTATGTTAGTTATACATACAAAGAAGTAAAATATCTAATCTGCTGACCTGTAAATAATTACACATAATAACTATTATGTTAAATAGAAGTAAGTAAGAGACATAAAAAAGGTGCATTAACAAAAAATGCACCTTTTTTATTTTGTAGTGTTGTAGTGTTTGTTATTTCTTACTGCTGCATAAGCTTTTCTATTTCTTCAAACTCTGCTCCCATATCTAACATGTAATAAACACGGTATAAACCTTGTAACCATAATTGGCTATTATCTGGTTCAAGCTCTCTAGCTTTCTCGTAATATGGTTTTGCTTCTTTATAGAAGTTTTTAAGAGTTTCTTGATCTTTTGCATATTGAGGATCATTAATATCATTAGTTGCAGTTGCACTAAAGTCTTGTCCTTGAATACTATATACTAATCCTATATTAGAATAAGCTTCAGAATAAGTTGGATCAATTTCTATTGTTTTTTTGTAAAATTCAATAGCTTTATCATAATCTTTCATATTATGATATAAAAACCCTTTTACGTATACAGCAAACGCATTTTCAGGATTTTCATTAATCATACCATCAGCAAAAGCCATAGCTTCATCATAAAGTTCATTTCTATTATAGTAGTCAATTAGATTACCAAAGAAATAAGCATTATCACGATGTTTTAATAAACCTTCTTTTAGCGTAGCTACCCACTGTGCAGTATCACCTGTAGCTTCATATGCTAAAGATAAGAATTCAAGAGCATAACCTCCTACCTCAGGGTCTTCTTTAGCATAAGGTGCATATTTAATTACTTTTTCGTAATCTTCTACTTTAACAGCTGC
Source organism: Bacteroidales bacterium (assembly GCA_012518235.1). GTDB lineage: Bacteria > Bacteroidota > Bacteroidia > Bacteroidales > Bacteroidaceae > Bacteroides_E. The sequence goes on along the minus strand of JAAYSY010000056.1, from coordinate 7,897 downwards.
TAAACTAGCAAAATAAGCTGTTTGTGATAGTAATGTATCTTTTTTAGCTAAATCTTTTCCTTCAAATATAGGATGAAATGTTGATTCTACATAAGTAGAGAAAAAATCAAGTGCATGTTCGTTTTCTCCATTATTAAAGAAGTGTATACCTCCATTAATTAAGTTTGGACGATCTACTAATAATACATTTGAATTATTTTTTCTATACTTGTTTTTAACCTTTCCTTTACTATTAGGAATTTGAGCCATATCATCACACTTCAAATAGTATTCAAACATTTTGAGTACACTATTATATACTCTTGTAGTGTCATACTTTTGGTTTAAGTAGGCCTTTTTCATTTCATCCTCGTTGTACTTTTGTTGTACAAATCCTGCAACATTCCATGTTTCAGGATCGTCTTTTGTTTCAGCATTGACTAAAGCCTCACCTATTAACTTTTCTGCATTGTTGAAGTCACCAGCATTTGTTGCTATTCTTTTAGCTTCTTTTACGTTTCCTTTTTGAGCAAAAGCGAAACCAGTAACAGCTAACAATGCCATTGTGATTAAAATTTTTCTCATAACATTTTTTCTTTGTGTGTATATTAAATTTAATTAATAAAAAGCAAGAAATCAAGAAAAGAAGACTTTTTATTCAGTCTCCTTCTCGTTGCTCTCATTTAGTTCTTCTGTATTCTCGTTAGATACATCTTCTGCGTCTTCATCAAGAATAACCCCTTCATTTTCTAATTTCTCTGAGGTTACTTTACAAACTGAACCAATTTGATCATCATTTCGATCTAAATTTATTAAACGAACACCTTGCGTTGCACGTCCCATAACACGTACATTTTCCACATTCAGACGAATAGTAATACCCGATTTATTGATGATCATTAAATCATGATAGTCGGTAACAGATTTTATAGCAACTAGCTTACCAGTTTTGTCAGTAAGATTCATTGTAATAACTCCCTTACCACCACGATTGGTCTTTCTATAATCTTCAATATCTGTACGTTTACCATATCCCTCTTCAGAAACCACCATTATAGTTTCCTTTTTAATGTCTTTGATGCATACCATACCGATGATTTCATCCTGGGAATCTTTATCTAAACGCATACCAATTACACCAGTAGCAACACGCCCCATAGGTCGTACAGTACTTTCGTGAAAACGAATAGCTCTACCATTACGGTTAGCCATAATAATTTCATTATCTCCATTCGTCATACGAACTTCAATCACAGTGTCATCCTCACGAACATTAATAGCATTTACTCCATTCACACGAGGACGAGAATACTGCTCTAGAACTGTTTTCTTAATTATACCTTGCTTAGTACAGAATATTACGTAATGATTATTGATAAACTCTTGATCTTCTAAATCTTTAACACGTAAGTAGGCAGTTACAGCATCGTCAGGATCAATGTTTAGAAGGTTTTGAATAGCTCTACCTCTTGAAGTTCTTGATCCTTCGGGTATTTCATACACCTTTAACCAATAACATTTACCTTTTTGAGTAAAGAACATCATGGTGTTGTGCATCGTTGCAGGATAAATATGTTCCACAAAATCCTCATCACGAATATCACTACCTCTAGCACCTACTCCTCCTCTATTCTGAGCATGGAACTCAGTTAGTGGAGTGCGCTTAATATATCCCATATGCGATATAGTTAGAATCATGTCATCATCAGCATAAAAGTCTTCAGGATTGAATTCCTCAGAAGAATACACTATTTCAGAGCGACGATCATCACCATATTTTTCTTTTATTTCTACTAATTCATCTTTTATCACTCCACGACAAACCTCATCATTGGAAAGGATTTCCTCATAATATGCTATTTGAGCCATGATGCCATCGTATTCAGCATGTAATTGATCTTGCATTAGTCCTGTTAGTTGACGTAAGCGCATTTCAACAATAGCACGAGCTTGAATATCTGTCAATTTAAAACGAGCAATTAAGTTTTCAATTGCTTCATTTGGAGTTTTAGCAGCACGAATAATTTTAATTACCTCATCAATATTATCAGAAGCAATAATAAGACCTTCTAATATATGAGCACGTTCTTTAGCTTTTCGAAGATCAAATTCTGTTCTACGAGTAACTACTTCATGGCGGTGTTCTACGAAGTTACTTATTAAGTCGTGTAGATTTAATGTTTGTGGTCTACCATTTACTAAGGCAACGTTATTCACACTAAAAGAAGATTGTAGTGCAGTCATTTTATATAACTTATTTAGCACTACGTTTGCGTTGGCATCTCTTCTAATGTCAATAACAATACGCATACCCTCACGGTCGGATTCGTCATTAATATTAGTTATTCCAGTAATCCGTTTTTCGTTAACTAAATCAGCAATGTGCTTAATTAAGTCCGATTTGTTTACGTTGTAAGGAATTTCAGAAACTATAATACGATCGTGATTGTTCTCTATTTCTATTTCAGCACGAGCACGCATTATTACTCTACCTCTACCCGTTCTGAAAGCCTCTTGTACCCCACTTATTCCATAGATAAAAGCACCTGTTGGAAAATCGGGGGCTTTAACGTATTCCATTAAACCTTCAACATCAATAGAACTATCCTCAAGATAAGCAATACAAGCATCAATAACCTCAGTTAAATTGTGGGGAGCCATGTTTGTGGCCATTCCTACTGCAATTCCAGAAGCACCGTTAACTAATAAGTTAGGTATTCTAGTAGGTAAAACACTAGGTTCTTGCAATGTATTATCAAAGTTGGGATTAAAGTCAACCGTCTCCTTATGGAGATCTTGCATCATTTCCTCTCCCATTTTATTCAGCCTGGCTTCTGTATAACGCATAGCTGCTGGGCTATCACCATCTACAGAACCAAAGTTACCTTGGCCATCAACCAATGGGTAACGCATCGACCAGTCTTGGGCCATACGCACCATTGCAAGGTAAACAGAAGAGTCACCGTGTGGGTGATACTTACCCATTACGTCTCCCACTACCCTAGCTGATTTTTTATAAGGTTTATCTGAAGTATTACCCAGTTCAATCATTCCGTATAGGATTCTACGGTGAACGGGTTTAAATCCATCTCTAACATCAGGAAGAGCACGAGAAACAATAACAGACATTGAATAATCAATGTAAGATGATTTCATTTCTTCCTCTATGTTAATCTTTATAATTCTATCTTGTTCAAGCATTTAATAGATTGATTAATTAAAACTTTTCTATGTTCATTTTCAGAAAGCTAAATTACTACTTTCTTACGACATACAAAAGTTTTAATTGAGAAACCTTGACGAAAACAACGGGTTATAACAGGCATTAACACGATGATTAGGTGTACTATATGACACTATTTGGATGCCCTAGTCATTCCGTGCATATGGCCTAGTCAAATGGCTCTCTTGACTAGGTCATAATAATGAGGTGATCTATCGGCTTTGAAAGTACAAGTTTGAATGTTTTAGATTTGCCTAGATCTAATATTTTTATTTAGTAATATTTAGCACAATTGGGAATGATTTATTACCTTATATATAGTTAGTTTGAAGTTTATTGAATGAGTGTACAATAAATCTTGTATTGTGTTAGTATGGGATTGATCGGTGTAAACTATTGTTAAATAATTATTTTCACCGCTCCATTTACAAACATGGCATGATATTTGCAACTAAACTAGTAGAATAGAATAAAATTGAATGAACGTAAAAAAAGGAAATTTGGATATAATTGCCTTAATATATAAGGAGGAGAAATTATGAATAATCAATTTTCACAAAATGTTTCCGATATAATAGCCTTTAGTAAAGAAGAGGCTAATCGCCTGAAAAATGGCTTTATAGGTCCGGAACACTTATTGCTTGGATTGATTCGATCAGGCCAAGGAAAGGCCATAGATGTATTGCATCAATTGAATGTGAATTTAATTGATGTGAAAAATAAGGCCGAAGAACAACTTAAAGAGTTCTCTAACGATATGCTGTTACCTGATGCTAACATTACAATATCAGAAAATTCAGCAAAAATATTAAAAATGTCTTTGCTAGAAGCTAGACGATTACAAAATGAAGAAGCTGATTCAGAGCATTTATTGTTAGCCTTATTAAAGGACAATACCAATATGGCAGCAACTTTACTCGAAGATAGCCATGTAAATTACAAAAAAGTGTATGAGTTATTATCTCTTAAACAAGATATAAGCTCGAGTATGGGTTTTTTAGAGGATGATGATGACGATGAAGAGGATGATGATGACGATTTGTCGTTCTTATCCGAAAGTTCAAAAGAAAGTAGAACTAGATCGAAAACAGCAACTCAAAAGCCTACTAACGATACTCCTGTTTTAGATAACTTTGGGTTAGATATGACAAGAGCTGCTGAAGAAGGAAAACTTGATCCTGTAATTGGTAGAGAAAAAGAAATTGAGCGTATAGCTCAAATACTTAGCCGTAGAAAGAAAAACAATCCTGTTCTAATTGGTGAACCAGGCGTGGGTAAATCGGCTATCGTAGAGGGATTAGCGTTACGCATTGTACAGAAAAAAGTATCGCGCGTGTTATTCGATAAGCGAGTAATTGCGTTAGATATGGCTTCTGTTGTTGCAGGAACTAAATATAGAGGTCAATTTGAAGAAAGACTTCGCTCTATATTAACCGAGTTGAAAGAAAACCCTCATGTTATTTTATTTATTGATGAGTTACATACCATTGTTGGGGCTGGATCGGCTGCAGGGTCTATGGATGCTGCTAATATGCTGAAGCCTGCTTTAGCTAGAGGCGAAATACAATGCATTGGTGCTACTACTTTAGATGAGTATAGAAATCATATTGAGAAAGATGGTGCTTTAGAACGTCGTTTCCAAAAGGTGGTTGTTCAAGAAACTACACCTGAAGAGACATTAGAGATTCTAAAAAACATCAAAGATAAGTATGAAGATCATCATAATGTAAGCTATACTGAGGAAGCTATTGAAGCATGTGTTAAATTAACCGATCGATACATTACAGATAGAAACTTCCCTGATAAAGCTATCGATGCTTTAGATGAAGTAGGATCAAGGGTTCATTTGACAAATGTTACTGTACCTAAAGAAATAGAAGCAAAGGAGAAAGAGATAGAAGAAGCTAAAAATAAAAAAATTGAAGCTGTAAAACTTCAAAACTTTGAATTGGCTGCTAATTATCGCGATAAAGAGAAAAAATTAATGGATCAGCTTGAAAGCTTGAAAGCAAAATGGGAAGCTGACCTTAAAGAAAATCGTGAAATAGTTGATGAGGAAGAGGTGGCTAATGTAGTTTCTATGATGTCGGGTGTTCCCGTGCAACGTGTTGCTCAAGCTGAAGGCATTCGCTTAGCAGGTATGAAAGAGAAGTTAAAGGCTAGAGTTATTGCTCAAGATGAAGCTATTAACAAAGTCTCTCAAGCTATACTAAGAAGTCGTGTGGGATTGAAAGACCCGAATCGTCCAATTGGTACATTTATGCTTCTAGGACCTACTGGGGTAGGAAAAACTTACTTAGCTAAAGAATTAGCCAAATATATGTTTGGCTCGTCAGATGCTTTAATACGTATAGACATGAGTGAGTACATGGAGAAATTCACTGTGTCACGTTTAGTTGGAGCGCCTCCAGGATATGTTGGTTACGAAGAAGGAGGTCAACTAACAGAACAAGTGCGTAGAAGACCCTACTCTATTATTTTGTTAGATGAAATAGAAAAAGCACATACCGATGTTTTTAATCTATTACTTCAAGTAATGGATGATGGTAGATTAACAGATAGTAATGGACGTATAGTTGATTTCAAAAATACTATTATAATAATGACCTCTAATGTAGGTAGCCGAAGATTAAAAGAATTTGGTGCTGGAGTTGGGTTTACTAGTCAATCGCGAATGGACGATAGGAATTATGCTACAAGTGTAATTAAGAAAGCATTAAATCGCTCTTTTTCACCTGAGTTCATTAATCGACTAGATGAAATTATAATTTTTGATCCTTTATCTCAAGATGCTATAAAAGAAATTATAGGCTTAGAATTAGAAAAGCTTTATAAGAGAATTAATAATCTAGGCTTTACAGTAACGATTGATGCTAAAGCACAAGATTTTATTGCAACTAAAGGATATGATGTTGAATATGGTGCTCGTCCACTAAAAAGGGCTATTCAGACTTATGTTGAAGACCCACTCTCTGAATTATTAATCTCTTCAAAAATTGAAGAAGGGAGTGTAATAGAGGCTTCATTAAATAATAAAGGTGATAAACTAGAATTCAAACAGAAGCAGGTTCAAAAAACAGAATAATATAGTTTATAATAAAAAACTTATTATAAATAGCTAATACAAGACAAAATGTCAGTCCTATTGGACTGGCATTTTATTTGCAATAAACTTAAGTAGAAAAACAGTAAATAATAAACATTATAAAAAAACCTTATTATGCGGAAAGGAACTATAGGAGTAACAACGGATAATATTTTTCCAATTATTAAAAAATTCTTATACAGCGATCATGAGATATTTTTAAGAGAATTAGTATCAAATGCTGTAGATGCAACCCAAAAGCTCAAAACGTTATCATCTATTGGTGAATTCAAAGGTGAATTAGGAGATTTAACTGTTCACGTTTCGATAGATAAGGATAAGGGCACATTAACTATCTCAGATAGAGGTATTGGATTAACAGCCGAAGAAATTGATAAATATATTAATCAAATTGCTTTTTCGGGTGCTAATGACTTTTTAGAAAAATATAAAAACGATGCAAATGCCATAATCGGACACTTTGGTCTTGGGTTTTATTCGGCTTTTATGGTTTCAGAAAAAGTGGAAATCATTACTAAGTCTCACAAAGACAATGCAGAAGCAGTAAAATGGTCGTGCGATGGTAGTCCTGAATTCACTATTGAAAAGGTAGAAAAAGAAGACCGTGGTACTGATATTGTTCTTTATATTGATGAGGAATCGAAAGAGTTCTTAGAAGAGCCACGCATACAAACACTACTAAATAAGTATTGTAAGTTCTTACCTATATCTATAGCATTTGGTAAAAAGAAAGAGTGGAAAGACGGTAAGGAAGTAGAAACCGATGAGGATTTAATAATTAATGATGTTGAACCCTTATGGACTCGTCAACCTAGCGAGTTAAAGGACGAAGATTATATTAAATTTTATAATACACTCTACCCTATGTCGGATGAACCTTTGTTCTGGATTCATCTGAATGTAGATTATCCATTTAATTTAACAGGTATTCTATACTTCCCTAAAATAAAAAGCAATATTGAATTAAATAAGAATAAAATACAATTATACTGTAATCAGGTTTATGTAACCGATTCTGTAGAAGGTATTGTTCCTGACTTCTTAACTTTATTGCACGGAGTAATAGATTCTCCAGATATTCCATTAAATGTCTCTCGTTCTTACTTACAGAGTGACTCAAATGTTAAGAAAATATCTACATATATTTCTAAGAAAGTAGCAGATCGTTTATTCTCGATTTTCAAAGAAAACAGAAAAGACTTTGAAAGCAAATGGAAGGATGTTAAGTTATTCATAAACTTTGGTATGCTTTCTGAAGAGGACTTCTATGGTAGAGCTGAAAAATTTGCTTTGTTAGCTGACACTGATAATAATCATTACACATTTAATGAATACAAAGAATTAATAGAAAAGGAACAAACGGATAAAGATGGAAATCTTGTTTACCTATATACCACCCATAAAGAGGAGCAATTTAGCTTTATAGAGTCAGCTAAGAAAAAAGGCTATAATGTACTTTTAATGGATGGTCAATTAGATATAGCGATGGTTGGCTTACTGGAGCAGAAATTTGAGAAATCTCGCTTCACAAGAGTTGATAGTGATGTTATCGATAATTTGATTGTTAAAGAAGACATTAGTAAAGATGT
>JAAYSY010000299.1 GCA_012518235.1 Bacteroidales bacterium | reverse complement strand
TCACATAAAGCAACATCAAACAGAATATCATTACCAGCTGGTGCTGAAAGCATCATTCCCATACGTACTCCATCTGCACCATATTGATCGATTAAATCTAGTGGGTCAGGTGAATTACCTAAAGATTTAGACATTTTTTGTCCTTTTTTGTCTCTTACTATTCCTGTAAAGTAAACATTCTTAAAGGGTTTTTCATCTACATATTCATAGCCTGCCATAATCATACGTGCAACCCAGAAAAATATAATATCGGGCCCAGTAACTAAATCACTAGTAGGATAATAATACTTCATTTCTTCATTATCTGGGTGATTAATCCCATCAAATAGTGAAATTGGCCATAACCAAGAAGAAAACCACGTGTCTAAACAATCTTCATCTTGTCGTAAATCTTTTAGTGTAAGTTCTTTGTTTCCTGTTTTCTCTTTAGCTAGAGCTAATGCTTTGGTTTCAGTTTCTGCAACAACAAATCCACCTTCAGGAAGAAAATAAGCTGGGATTCTATGTCCCCACCACAATTGGCGACTAATACACCAATCTTTTATATTCTCCATCCAATGTCTATAGGTGTTTTTGTATTTAGCTGGATAAAACTTAATATCATCATCCATAACAGGTTCTAAAGCAATTTTTGCTAAATGCTCCATTTTAAGAAACCATTGCATAGACAATTTGGGTTCAATCGGTACATTTGTACGCTCTGAATAACCCACTTTATTAGTATAATCTTCAACTTTTTCTAGTAATCCAGCTTCTTCTAAATCTTTAACAATCTGTTTACGGACAGCAAATCGATCCATGCCAACATATAACTCAGCATCTTCATTTAACGTACCATCATCGTTAAAAATATCTATAGAGGGTAAATTATGCTTCTCACCCAACATGTAGTCATTAACATCATGAGCAGGAGTTACTTTAAGGCATCCAGTACCAAACTCAACATCTACATACTCATCTTCAATCACAGGTATTGATCGATTCACTAAAGGAACAATCACATTTTTTCCCTTAAAGCAACTATTCTTATCATCTTCAGGATTAATACACATTGCTGTATCTCCCATAATGGTTTCAGGACGTGTAGTAGCTACAATGGCATAATTATCCTCACCTTCAACATAATAACGCAGGTAATATAATTTTCCTTGCTCTTCTTTATGAATTACTTCCTCATCGGATAAAGCAGTTAAAGCCTTGGGGTCCCAATTGACCATGCGAACTCCGCGATAAATTAGACCCTTATTATATAAATCAACAAAGACCTTGAGTACACTTTCACTTCTAATCTCATCCATGGTGAAAGCTGTTCTACTCCAATCACAAGAAGCACCTAACCTACGCAACTGTTTTAAAATAATACCACCATGTTCTTCCGTCCAATCCCACGCATGTTTTAGAAACTCATCACGTGTTAAATCTGTTTTTTTAATGCCCTGAGTAGCCAAGCGATTAACAACTTTATTTTCAGTAGCAATAGAAGCATGATCAGTACCAGGAACCCAACAAGCATTCTTTCCTTTCATACGAGCTCTACGAACTAAGATATCTTGAATGGTATTATTCAACATGTGTCCCATATGTAAAACACCAGTAACATTAGGAGGAGGTATGACGACTGTATAAGGTTCTCTATTATCAGGTTTTGAACTAAATAGATCATTCTCCATCCAATACTGATACCACTTATGCTCTACATCAGTAGGATTGTATTTACTTGCTAATTCCATTTTATAGTTTTTAATCTAATGAAAATTGATATTTTAGGTCACATTTAATTGCAAAAATAGTAAATTAATGTTGATATTAGTCATAAGATTAACTACTTTTGAAATAAAGACCCATGTAGCTATGAATGAAACAACAAACAATACACCGAAGCGCAAAAAAATGCGTATTAGATACGTTGTACTTTTTGCTTTACTCATCTATGTATGGCTAACCTTATTGATTCCTTCACTTGGTTCTTTTTATTCTGTATGGGTTTATCCTTATATAGCTATTATCCTTTCTAGTTTTTCTAGACTATTTCCTTTTTCGGTTAATGACTTGTTAATCATTGCAGGTATTTTTGGTTTGTTTTTTTATCCTATTTATTCTAGGTGTAAAAAAGACAAAAGACCTTGGAAGAAAATACTATCTCAAATTGGTATTTTTATTCTATTCGGTTACGTCTGGTTTTATTTAGCATGGGGATTAAATTATGCACAACCCAGTTTTTACGATAGAACAGAAATATGTAAAGTAAAAACATGTGATAGAGAAGTTTTTTCCGACTTTTTAGTGGCTTATTTTACAGGATTGAACAATAGTTATACTCCAATACAAAAAAGAAATACAAATAAAATTCATAAAGAATTATTTAAACAGTTTTACTCCTTAAATCCTGAAGCGTATGGAATTCATAATTTAAGCATATTACCCCCCAAACATAAAAACATTACTTTTTCTGGTCTCTTCACTAAAATGGGGATATCAGGTTATATGGGGCCCTTCTTTTGTGAGTATCATATCAACAAAAATATTCCTAATACTCAATATGCTAGTACATATGCCCATGAATTATCTCACTACTTAGGAGTTACTAGTGAAGCAGAAGCAAACTTCTACTCTTATGTAACCTGCACTAATTCAACAGTTAATGAAATAAGATTTAGTGGATACTTATCAATTCTTAATTATGTACTTAATGACGCTTATGAAATATACACAAAAGAAGAATTTGAAGCTATTTTATCTGGAATACGTCCAGAAGTAAAAGAGATTGTAAAACAGAATCAACAATTTTGGAAAGATAATTATAATCCTACTCTAGGTAAAACACAGCACAAACTATATAATGCATACCTTAAAGGAAATAAAATAGAATCGGGTACAAGAAATTACTCTGAGGTTATGGGGTTATTAATATCACATCAACAATGGAAAAAAGAACAAGACGAACTATACCTCATTCAAGAGGGGCTCAAATAGAAGCCTTTGAGCACTTATTAGATGTATTAGACGAATTAAGGGAAAAATGTCCTTGGGATAAAAAACAAACCAACCAAAGTTTACGAACTAATACTATAGAGGAAGTCTATGAATTAAGCGATGCCCTACTGACTGAGGACAACAATGAAATATGCAAAGAATTAGGAGATGTCTTATTACATATTGTATTCTATGCTAAAATAGCTTCAGAAAAAGGTGAGTTTGATATTAAGAGTGTTTGTGACAAACTTTGCGACAAACTAGTTTTTAGACACCCACATATTTTTAAGAATGTAGAAGCTGAATCGGCAGATGAAGTAGCTAAGAACTGGGAGGAAATAAAATTACAAGAAAAAGGTGGGAATAAACGTGTGCTTAGTGGTGTTCCTTCTTCCTTACCTTCACTTATTAAAGCCTATAGAATTCAAGAAAAAGCTAAAAATATTGGCTTTGATTGGGAGGTAAAAGAACAGGTTTGGGACAAAGTTAAAGAAGAATATAACGAACTAAAAACGGAATTAGTTAAAGAACAAAATACTGTCGGAATAGAAGATGAGTTTGGAGACTTACTGTTTAGTTTAATTAATGCAGCTAGGCTATATGGTATTAACCCTGATACTGCACTAGAGAAAACAAATAAAAAGTTTATCAATCGCTTCAACTATATGGAAGATCACACGCTTAAAAAAGGAATTGATTTAAGAAGTCTTCCAATGAGCGAAAAAGATAAAATATGGGATCAAGCTAAAAAAGAAGGATTATAAGTTATACTCTATTTCTAAAGACAACTTATAATCCTTAACAATCACAAAACACAAATTCAAATACTAATTGTCAACTTATTTATTATATAAAATCTTCTTAAGCATGGGGTACATAGCCTCAGCACAGCGATGAAACCCTAAATCAGTATAATGAATACCATCTACCGTAGCTTCACCATCATCTCCTAAAAAATCTTTTGAGTTGTGGTAATACACATTGGGATCTTTATTTTTAATTTTAGCATAGACTTCATCTAAGGCTTTATCTTTTGTAACTAAACTGTTATAACTTCCTTCATCAAACTCCATTAAAGAAAACCACGGATTTTGAACAAAAAGTATAGGAGTTGTTGGATGTTTAGCTCTAATAATATTATAAAAATTCTCTAGATTTTCATAAACTTTCTGCTCCCAAACATTAGGCATACAATCGAGTACAAATAAAGAAGCATCGCTTTGCACAAAAAATTCTGCTATTTCATAATCTAACTGCCCATTGCCACTAAACCCCAAGTTAAATATTTCACAATCTAACCACCTTGATAGAATATTAGTATGAGCCATACCAGGTCGTGATACACACCCACCTTGAGCAATACTAGTACCATACCAAACAATAGATTTATCTCTTCTAGGTGATTCGATCTCAGGATCAGCAATAAAAGCCAGAGAGTCTACTCCTATTTCTAATTGCTTAATACCATCATATAAAGGTAAATACACCATGTATTCACTAACAGCTACTTCCTTTTGAGCAGATAAAACAGCTTCACTTTTATGATTATCTGAAGGACGTGCACAATTTACAAACTTCCACTTACCCTCTTTAAAACAATATAAATCAAGTCCTTTTATTCCTGTAGGTGCCATATGATTCATAGTAGCATTGTTTACAACTTCCCACTTGAAGGCTAAGTTCTTAGAGTTTGTTTTAAACCGAACAGCTAAACCAGCAGTATTCTTACTCAAAAACCATAGATAAGGACGTGATACTTTATCTTTTAATGATTTATCTAATCGTTCAAAATGGAGTTCAGTGTTATCTGATATTTTCCCATAAAGTGGAAACTCTTCAGCATTATGATAAACATATTGAGCTTTTAATCCTAAGGAAATAATACAAAATAGAAATAATATAAGTTTTCTCTGTATCATTTTTCGCCGTATTTCTCATCAATTTTTTCTAACGTCCTCCAGCACTGGTAAAGTCCTCTTGGAACATGAAAGCAGCCCTTCCACTTACCACCCTTTAAAGAAAGACTAACTTCTCCTTGACGATTAAGGTAACCAAACCATTCGGGATGTTGTTTATCTTTAAAATGTGTCCAAACATATTCATGAATTATTTTAAATTTATCTAAACACCCCTTAGAACCAGTCAAATAATAACCTTTAAGTAAAGAGATCAGTGTTTCCATATGAACCCACCATAACTTTTGATCCCATTCTAGTTGTTGAGTAGGATACCCTTTACGATCCATAAAATAAAAAAGTCCTCCATACTTTTTATCCCAACCATAATCAATCATTTTGAGTGTTGTTTCAACCGCACGAGCAATTAATTTTTGATCTTTCAAACGTTCTCCTAAATCCATAATAAACCACATGGCCTCAATGGCATGTCCAGGATTAACTAGTCTACCATCAAAAGTGTCAGATAACTCACCATTTTCAGTTACATTTTCAACGATAATTCCATCAAGTTCAGGACGTAAAAAAACCTCCATAACCTCATGAATACAATTATCGATGGTTTTATTCAAATAATCCTCATCAATTAATGGCTCTATTTCTAATGCTAGATTACACAAAATCATAGGTAAAGCAAAATTCTTAAGATTTCGGGTACCTGGATATATTTTATTCCATTTTCCCTTTGGATTATCCACTTTAGATAAAATAATGTCAAATGTATTCTTTGCAATTTTAGCATATTCCTCATTTCCTGTAGCTATACTGAGCTGTCCAAAAGCCATTGTAGCAAAAGTATACGAAAATATATTATAAGGTTCCAC
>JAAYSY010000321.1 GCA_012518235.1 Bacteroidales bacterium | reverse complement strand
GCTGTCCATACCGTGTATTTCCCATCCAAGTTCGTGAAAGTGTTTGCAAACTTCGGATCCGATTAGACCGGATGACCCGGTTACTAGGAGTTTTTTCATTGTGAAATATGTTTTCGTTATTTTGCTATCTGTGTGATAGATCGTTTCTTAACCTTCGATAGCAGATTGCTAGGTATTCAATAAAGTTCCCTGATAGCAGTAGCAAATGAAATGTTGCCACAAAAAAAATCTTAAAACTCTTGATTTTGTTGTAGTCAATATTGTATTGTACAAGTAGTGCTTTTCTTAATTTTTTAGAAGTTGATAGTCTAAAGAATAGAAGTTTTAATATAAGCATCCTTGGTTTAAGGTAGTCCTCAATATTAAACTTGCCTTTTATTCGCTGAGATATGGTGGATTCAGAATAGTCTGTTCTGTAATAAATGAAAGTTTCCTGATTATTTATAAATGAACCTCCTTTTGCAAAATGTTGAATGTGTAAATGCCAGTCCTGGTATGCCTTTAATTCAGGATGAAATCCTTTGGTTTTTTTGTATGCAGTTCTTTTCCAAAGCACTGCTGAGGTTCGCCATGCACAAGTTCCATTAAGGTAGTTGATCAGAGATATGTTGTTATTTTGAAATGGCCATTCATTTGTATGGGCAATATCGTTTTGGAAGGTTTTAATGGAAGAAATAACAGCCCCAAATTTTGTGTTTTTTAAAGATTGGACTTGTGAAATGAGAAAATTGCTTGGTAGTAAATCATCAGAATCAAGAAATAGAACGTATTCTCCTTCTGAGTGTTGGAATCCTACATTTCTACAAGTAGGGGCGCCTTTGGGGGCTGTTGTTCTTAGATGAAATTGAATATTGGAGTATACATTGGTGTATTCTTTTACAACTTCTTTTGTATTATCCGTTGATCCATCGTCAACAACTATGCATTCCCAATTAGTGTAGGTTTGATTAATTACTGATTGAAGGGTTTCTCCAATTAATCCTGCCCTGTTATAGGTTGGGATAATTATTGAGACAAGAGGGTTGTTTTCTGTTTGTTGGTGGTGCAGAACCATATATTCGTGTCGCGATAAAATTGTTCAAATGTATTAATTCTCCATCAGTTTATGGAAGATACGCCAATGCTTGCGGACTTGGCGTTTTATTTTTGATCCTTCCATTATGAAATTCGCTTTGTTGGCATAGGCCAGATAATTGCCCCAGTCTGTCTTTGGTACTGAATCGTGCCTTCTTTTTCTTTGGCTGCCCAAATAAGTGAATCGTTTATATAGGCGGTTTTTAAACAGCTCGCCTCTTGTGGTTTTATTTGTATGCCGGAAGGCATGAAATTGGGCAGCCCTGATGGACTTTTTCATTCTTCGATAAAACTTAGCCAGGCTGGAGGATTTAAGTAGGGCTGTTTCTCCATCAAATTCGAAGCCCAGGTATGAGAAATGCTTGTTTGTAAAAAATGCATTTTGTCTTTTTTCCATGCATTGTATGGTGCCGTTCCTCCTTTCGAATAGGAAGGTTTGCGTTTTGTCAGCTTGTGCTTCTAGTTCCAGCTCTGCTAACTTTTGGGTGATAGCATGCAGGACAGTTGTTTGAAGTTCAGCAGAGCAGGCCAGCACTATGTCGTCTGAATATCTGCGGTACAAGCCTCCATGTTGTCTAATGGTAGGGCTGTAAGGATTCTCGTTGCTTGCTTCAAGTGCTTCTTGCCAATCGGCAAAATACCCAACATGAATGAGATATGGAGTATTTGTAGGT
>JAAYSY010000298.1 GCA_012518235.1 Bacteroidales bacterium | reverse complement strand
GTTGTTAAAAATGTTAATTTAGTATTGTTAAATTTGTATGTATGAGAAAGTCTACAATTTGGATATTAGGCATTGTTATGGGGGCTTCTTTTCTAAGTCTGCTTTATTTGCAGGTTAAATACATAGAAGAGATGGTTAGGATGCGTAACGAACAATTTGATGTTTCAGTAAAGAGGAGCTTATACCAAGTATCGAAGAATGTGGAGTTCGATGAAACTCAGAGATGGTTAATAAAAGATGTCTCAGAAGAAGAACAACGCATAGCTCAATACTCGGGAAGTTCTATTCAAACTGAAGATATTGTTCAGCAGCAATTTATGCATCAAATGGATAGTAGCGGTAATGCTTTTTCGTCTTTTGAGTTAAAGACAATACGCACACGTCCTTCTGACTTACCTAAAGCGATGATATCTAAAAGACATGGTTCTAAAACCATACCTCAAACATCAAAATCGTTAAGTGATGCAGTAAAGAACCGATATATGTATCAGCGGTTTTTGTTGGATGAAGTAGTATGGCAAATGATACATCAAACGAGTGATCAGGATATTGAGAAACGTGTAAACTTTAGAAATTTAGATCAATATCTAAAATCAGAGTTCTTAAATAATGGTTTAGAGTTGAACTATCATTTTATAGTGATTGATAGAAGTGGAAGAGAAGTCTATCGTTGCCCTGATTATGAAAAAAAGGGGAGTGAAGGAGCTTATGTTCAGCCCTTATTCCCAAATGACCCTCCCTCTAAAATGAGTTTGGTTAAGGTTCATTTTCCAGCAAAAAGGGATTATATATTTGATAGTGTGAGTTTTATGATTCCCTCTACTATTTTTACAACTATTTTATTGCTGACTTTCATCTTTACCATATATGTGGTGTTTAGACAAAAGAAGTTAACAGAAATGAAGAATGATTTTGTTAATAACATGACGCATGAGTTTAAAACACCTATCTCTTCAATATCATTAGCTGCTCAAATGTTAAAAGACCCAAGTGTAAGTAAGTCACCCTCTTTATTCCAACACTTATGCAATGTAATTAACGATGAGACTAAACGATTGAGGTTTCAAGTTGAGAAAGTGTTGCAAATGTCCATGTTTGATAAGCAGGCAACTATGTTGAAGAAAAAAGAGTTGGATGCAAATGTTATTATACATGGAGTAGTTGAAACCTTTAATCTAAAAGTGGCTCAAAACCATGGTGAGTTATTGGCCTTTTTAGATGCTGAAAATGGAATAATTAGTGCTGATGAGATGCATTTTACTAATGTTATTTTTAACTTAATGGATAATGCAGTGAAGTATAAGAATCCTGAAAAAGACTTGAAGTTGACCGTTAGAACATGGAATGAGTCCGATAAACTGATAATTGTTATACAAGATAATGGAATTGGAATCAAAAAAGATGATGTAAAAAAGGTGTTCGATAAATTCTATCGCGTGCATACAGGTAATCTGCACGATGTAAAAGGATTTGGTTTAGGTTTAGCTTATGTCAAAAAGATTGTAGAAGAACATCATGGAACAATTAGAGCGGAAAGCGAATTGAATGTAGGAACAAAGTTTATTATTGCATTACCTTTATTAAAATAATTTAATGTTATGGATGAGAATTTGAAAATTTTATTGTGTGAAGATGACGAAAATCTTGGAATGTTACTAAGAGAGTATTTACAAGCTAAAGGTTACTCGGCAGACCTTTATCCTGATGGGGAAGAGGGATACAAGGCTTTTGTGAAAAATCAGTATGATATTTGTGTATTAGACGTAATGATGCCTAGAAAAGATGGTTTTACGTTAGCTCAAGAAATTAGAGCTATAAATGCTGATATTCCTATTATTTTCTTAACTGCTAAAACATTGAAAGAGGATATATTGGAAGGATTTAAGATTGGTGCTGATGATTACATTACTAAACCTTTTAGTATGGAAGAGTTGACTCTTCGTATTGAGGCTATTTTACGCAGAGTTCGTGGTAAGAGAAATAAAGAACAAACAATATATAAGTTTGGTAAGTTTACTTTTGATACACAAAAACAAATTCTTTCTATTGGGGATGAAGAGACAAAATTAACTACAAAAGAGTCTGAATTACTGAGCCTTCTTTGTGCTTATGAAAACGAAATATTGCAACGTGAACATGCTTTGAAAACCATTTGGATAGATGATAATTACTTTAATGCTCGTAGCATGGATGTTTATATTACTAAACTTCGTAAGCATTTAAGACCAGATGAGTCTGTTGAAATTATTAATATACACGGAAAAGGATATAAATTGATTACTCCTAATCGTGAGGAAGAACAATAAAAAATATAAGGAAAAAAGAAAAAATGGGAGAGTGACTTTTCACTTTCCCATTTTTTTGTCTAAATCTTGCATTTTTTTGTAAATAAGGTGCAATTAGTAGAATAATGAAAGAAAAGTGTTGCGAATCGTTTATTTATTTTTAGCTTTGTATTTACCTATCTACAATTAAAAGTGAAGTAGAAAAGAGACAAATATGGTTGAATTTATACTACATACCACAACATACATGTCTACCACAACCCTTAGGGGTTAGGGTAAAATTATGTGTTTCTACGTGATGCACTTTAATCAAATCATTTTATTTATTTTGTGCTTAGGCACACTCTTTTAGCAGGTTTTTTAAGCATGCTTATATTAATAATAATCTCATCTTTAAAATAATATACATGAAAGTAATTAAGTTTGGTGGAACATCCGTAGGTTCTGCAGAAGGATTAAGAAAAGTAAAACAAATTGTTGAGTTAGCTAATGAGCCTTTAATTGTTGTTGTTTCTGCTTTTTCGGGAATAACAGATAAACTTATTCGAACATCGAATTTAGCCACCATGGGTGATCTATCTTATCAAAATATTTTTGATGAGATTGTATCTAAACATGAACAGGTTATAGATGAGATATTTGGGGATAATGGGGAAAAGCAAGAATTAAAAGAAGAAGTGAATCCTCTTTTAGAAGAGTTGGATAATATATTCCAGGGTATTTACTTAATAAAAGATTTATCTTCAAAGACTCTGGATACTGTGTTAAGTTATGGGGAACGTTTGTCGTCAATCATTGTGTCGAAATATATTGATGGAGCAATAGGTTATGATTCTAGAAATTTTATAAAGACAGATAAAAAGCACTCTAGAAATTTTATAGATAAGGATATTTCCACCCAGTTAATAATAGAGACTTTTGCGACGCTTCCTATGGTTGCAGTAGTACCTGGATTTATTTCTTCTGATAAGATAACAGGTGAGATTACAAATCTAGGTCGTGGTGGATCAGATTATACCGCTGCTATGATTGCAGCAGCATTAGAGGCTCGTTGTCTTGAGATATGGACTGATGTGGATGGTTTTATGACGGCTGATCCTCGAGTAATAGATTCAGCTTATACTATAGATGAGTTAAGTTATGTTGAGGCTACGGAGTTATGTAATTTTGGAGCAAAAGTAATTTACCCACCCACTATATATCCTGTTTTCCATAAGAATATTCCTATTCGTGTCCGAAACACTTTTAATTTAGAGTCTAAAGGGACTATAATAAAGCAAGACGTTGTTCGCTCAAAGGAACATAAAGCAATTAAAGGCATATCTTCTATAAATGATACTTGTCTAATTACTGTGCAGGGATTAGGTATGGTAGGGGTAATAGGAGTGAATTATAGAATATTCAAGGTATTGGCAAAGAATGGTATCAGTGTGTTTTTAGTTTCTCAAGCAGCATCAGAAAATAGTACATCTATAGGGGTTCGTAGTGAAGAGGTTGATTTAGCTTGTACTATTTTGAATAAAGAGTTTGCAAGAGAGATTGAGACTGGAGAAATGTATCCGATGAGGGTTGAGCGTGATTTAGCAACTGTCGCTATTGTGGGGGAAAATATGAAACATACCCCTGGTATTGCGGGTAAGTTGTTTGGTGTGTTAGGAAAAAATGGAATTAATGTTATAGCTTGTGCACAAGGAGCTTCTGAAACAAATATTTCATTTGTGGTGACTCTTGAATCGTTGCGCAAATCATTGAATGTTATTCATGACTCTTTTTTCTTGTCCGAATATCAGGTGTTGAATTTATTTATCTGTGGCATAGGTACTGTTGGGGGAAGTTTAATTGAGCAGATTCAGTGTCAGCAGGAGAAATTGAAAAGAGAAAATGGTTTAAAACTGAATGTTGTAGGTATAGCTAATGGCTCACATTTATTACTTGATCGAGAGGGAATACCCTTATGTAACTATAGAGAACAGCTCTATGAAAAAGGAAAAAAGAGTAATACCCAAACATTAGAAACTGGTATTTTAGAGATGAATATTTTTAATTCAGTCTTTGTGGATTGTACTGCTAGTGAGGAGGTTTCTTCCATATATAAGAATTTATTAAGTCATAATGTTTCGGTTGTGGCCGCAAATAAAATTGCTGCATCCTCTTCTTATGAAAACTATAAAGAGTTAAAGCAAATAGCACGTACTAGAGGTGTTAAGTTTCTATTTGAAGCTAATGTTGGTGCTGGGTTACCTATTATCAATACAATTAATGATTTAATTATAAGTGGAGATAAAATAACTAAAATTGAAGCTGTCTTATCGGGTACTTTGAATTATATATTTAATGAAATAAGTGAAGAGGTTCCTTTTAGTCAAACCATTAAGCAAGCACAAGAGCAAGGTTATTCAGAACCTGATCCTCGTGTAGATTTAAGTGGAATTGATGTGATAAGAAAGCTAGTTATATTAGTTCGTGAAGCTGGATATGAAGTTGAGCAGAGTGATGTGAAAAAGAATCTCTTTGTTCCTGACTCTTATTTTAAGGGGACTCTTGATGATTTTTGGGAAAAAGTACCTGCATTAGATGACTCTTTTGAAAAGAGGAGAAAAGAATTAGAAAAGGAGAATAAAAAATGGCGTTTTGTAGCTAAATTTGAGAATGATGAGGCTTCTGTAGGTTTGCAAGAGGTAGATTCAAAACATCCTTTCTATGCTTTGGAGGGAAGTAATAATGTTTTACTTTTAACAACAGATCGATATAAAGAATATCCAATGATGATTCAGGGATATGGTGCAGGAGCAGGAGTGACTGCTGCAGGTGTTTTTGCAGATATTATTAGTATCGTAAACGTATAAAAGAAGAAATAATGAAACATATCATAATTTTAGGTGATGGTATGGCCGATTGGCCTGTGGAATCGTTGGGAAATAAAACATTGCTTCAGTATGCAAAGACTCCCTATATGGATAAACTAGCAAAAGAGGGTAAAACAGGATTATTACGTACAGTACCTAAAGGATTCCATCCTGGAAGTGAGGTGGCTAATCTATCTGTCTTAGGATATAACTTAGATGATGTATATGAAGGGAGAGGTGTGTTAGAAGCTGCAAGTATGGGTGTAGCTATTGCCTCTGATGAAATGGCCATGCGTTGTAATTTAATCTGCATTAAAGATGGTATAATTAAAAATCATTCCGCAGGTCATATTTCTAATGAAGAAGCAGAAGAACTGATTCATTTTTTAGAAAATGAACTAGGTAACGATTTTATATCTTTTCACTCTGGAGTTTCATATCGTCATTTACTTAAAATTAAAAATGGATGTAAGGAGTTGGATTGTACTCCTCCTCATGATGTTCCGGGTAAGCCATATAGACCTCTTTTGGTGAAAGCTTTGTCTGGTAAAGCTCAAGATACTGCAAACTTGATTAATCAATTAATAGTAAAATCACAACAGTTGCTTTCCAATCACCCTATTAATAAAAAGCGAGAAGCTGAAGGAAAAGACCCTGCAAATAGCATTTGGCCATGGTCACCTGGGTATAGACCTCGAATGAATAAATTAAGTGAAATTTACCCCATCATAAAAAAGGGGAGTGTTATCTCTGCGGTTGATTTAATTAAAGGGATTGGTGTATATGCTGGATTGGATTCAATAGATGTTGAAGGGGCTACGGGACTATATGATACAAATTATGAAAATAAAGTGAGTGCGTCTTTAGAAGCTCTTAAAACACAGGACTTTGTTTATCTTCATATCGAAGCAAGTGATGAAGCGGGTCATGAGGGAGATGTAAACTTAAAGTTAAAAACAATAGAAAATTTAGATTCTAGAGCTGTAAAACCGATTTATGAGGCCATTCAGAAAATGAATGAACCTGTAGCTGTAGCTATATTACCCGATCATCCCACTCCTTGTGAAATACGAACACATACTTCTGATCCGGTTCCTTTTTTAATATGGTATCCAGGTATCGAGCCAGATTCGGTAACTACCTATGATGAAAAATCGGTTGAAAAAGGGGGGTATGGTGTATTGGATAGAGATGAGTTTATGAATGAATTTATGAAAATAGAGAAATAATGAAATATTATAGTACAAATAAAAAATCACCTGAGGTCTCTTTAGAACAAGCGGTAATTCAGGGGTTGGCTAGTGATAAGGGGTTGTTTATGCCCGAAGAGATTCCTTCTTTACCTGCTAAATTCTTTGAATCAATAGAACAATTAACTTTTCAAGAGATAGCATTTGAGGTTTCATTAGCTTTTTTTGGTGATGAAATACCCGAGAATAAGCTAAAGGAAATAGTTTATGATACGCTTAACTTTGATGTTCCTTTGGTTCGTATCACTTCGCAAATAAGTGCTTTGGAGCTGTTCCATGGTCCTACTTTGGCATTTAAAGATGTAGGTGCACGTTTTATGGCTCGTTTATTGGGTTACTTTACACAAAGACAATCAGTAGTAGATGAGGATCAAAACATTCATGTGCTAGTGGCTACATCAGGAGATACTGGAAGTGCTGTTGCTAATGGTTTTTTAGGAGTTCGTGGTGTAAAAGTACATGTGTTATATCCTAAAGGAAAGGTAAGTGAGATTCAAGAAAAACAATTTACCACTCTGGGAGAAAATATTACAGCTTTAGAAGTAGATGGTACTTTTGATGATTGTCAAGCATTAGTGAAAAGTGCTTTTATGGATGAAGAGCTAAATGAAGGGTTGTTTTTAACTTCAGCTAATTCTATTAATGTAGCACGTTTTTTACCTCAATCGTTTTACTATTTTTATGCCTATGCTCAACTCAAGAAGGAGGGTAAATCAGATTCTATGGTGGTATGTGTTCCTAGTGGTAATTTCGGGAATCTAACAGCTGGTTTGTTTGCTAAAAAGATGGGTTTACCTATTAAAGGATTTATAGCAGCAAATAATAGGAATGATGTTTTTTATCAATACCTTAAAACAGGAGAGTATATACCTCGTCCTTCAGTTACAACTGTAGCTAATGCTATGGATGTGGGTGACCCAAGTAATTTTGATCGTATATTAGATTTATATGGCGACAATTACGAGGAGATTTCTAGTGAAATTAAAGGGGCTTTTTATCTTGATGATGAAATAAAAAATACTATTCTTAAGGTGTGGAATGAATATAATTATTTGTTAGACCCCCACGGTGCATGTGGATATCAAGCCTTGGTGGACTTGCTGAAAGAGGACGAGCAAGGTGTTTTTTTAGAAACAGCGCATCCCGCAAAATTTTTAGAAACTGTAGAACCTATAATTGAGGAAAAGATTGAGGTTCCCGATAAATTACAATCTTTTATGAAAGGTGAAAAACAAAGTCTCTCTATGGATAAAGAATACAAATCTTTTAGAACTTATTTGTTAGCTTTAGAGTGAAAAGTATTTTTATGTTATATTTATAAATAAATAAGAAATGAATTCTTACACCCTCTTGTTATTAACTTCTAAGATAGTAGAGCAAACTGGAGAGGTTTTAGAACAACAGCCTCAGGTATTAAAGCGTTTGATTGAATTATCTATTGAGTTTGGAGAACGCCTATTGTTAGCAACCATTGTATTTGTTATAGGTCGCTTTCTTATATCTATAATTAATAAATTAGTTCGAAACTTTTTAGAACGAAGAAAATTAGAAATAGAGGTAAAAAGCTTTCTAAAAAGTTTGGTTAATATTACTTTAATTACTCTACTGATTGTTTCTATTGTTAGTGTTTTAGGATTGCCAACTTCATCTTTTGCTGCATTAATTGCATCGGCTGGTGTAGCAATTGGTATGGCTCTTTCTGGAAACCTTCAAAATTTTGCAGGAGGAATAATAATCTTGGTTTTTAAGCCTTTTAATATTGATGATTTTGTTGAGTGCCAAGGTGTTTCGGGTACGGTTGAAGAGATTCAAATATTTCATACCATTATTAGAACACCAGATAATAAAGTTGTATATGTGCCTAATGGTGCGTTAAGTAGTGGTGTTATAACGAATTTACATCGTAAGCCTACACGTAGAGTACAATGGGTGATAGGTGTTGATTACGGTACAGATTATAATTTGGCTCAAGAGGTTATTCAAACAATACTAGATACAGACAAGCGTATACTAAAAGACCCAGCCACAGCCATTGTATTGCATGAATTAGACTCTAGTAGTGTGAATATTCGTGTTAGGGCTTGGGTTAAGCGAGAGGATTATTGGGGTGTCTATTTTGATATTAACCAAGCAGTATATAAAGTGTTTAATGAAAAAGGAATTGAATTTCCATTTCCTCAACTTACAGTGCATCAAGCAGAAAACTAAATATTTTCTTTTAGATAAGAACAGAAGGCGTTATTCATCGATGAATAACGCCTTCTGTTTGTTAATTATATTCTATATTTTTATAATAGAAGCTCTTTGTTTTTTATATCTTTAGATTTAGAATCGATAAAATATCAGTAGTTTCTTTTATTATATATGTTGGGTTTTGAGATTTTAATTCTTCTATTGATCTAAATCCCCAAGCTACTCCACACCCTTCAATATTTGCTCTATTTGCGGTTTGCATGTCAACATTTGAGTCTCCTATCATTAATGCTTCTTCTGGACTAGTGTTTGTGTTTTCTAAAATCTCTAATAGTACTTTCGGATCGGGTTTACTAGGAATATTGTTTCTTTGTCCAAACACTTGATTAAATGTAATATTAGGGAAGAAATGATTTACTAACTTTTCTGTTCCTTCTTGATATTTGTTGGAAGCTACAGCTAGTAGATATCCTTTATCTTGCAAGGTTTTTAGAACTTCAGGTATTCCTTTATATGGATGAGTATAGACTGTGTTGTGCTTGTCGTAATGTGCTAAAAATAGCTCACGCATTTTACTAATGTTCTGTTCGTTTTTCTCACCTTGAGGTAGAGCACGTTCAAATAACTTATTAATACCATTTCCTACCATCATATTATAATCATCTGTTGGATGAGTTGGAAACTTTAATTGTTCAAGTGCGTAGTTTGTACTTGTAGCTAGATCTTTTATGCTATTAATTAAGGTACCATCCAAATCAAAAATTATTAGTTTTTTCATCATTGTTAATTGTTTTATATCTATACTCGACAGAGTGCATAATAGAAAACACTCTGTCTAAACTTTTGTTTAAGTCTACTTTTATTTATCACAAAGCTTTAATTTGTATCTTTTATAGTAAAGCTTGAGCTTAAGTTGTTAGTCTATTATTTAGAGCGATTCATTGCAAAGATACTGGTTTTATTGTTTATAAGGATAAATAATTCTTTATGACTAGTAGGAAGTATGAATTATAAAGGGTCAATGTACTTAATAATCAGATAAAATGTTTAACTTTAGCTAATTGATGTTAAAACAGCTAAGGGAGTGGAGGATATTTATTATCTAGACTGATTTTATAGATCTGAAAGCTAGAATAGAGCTAGGAAAGCTCTCTTTACTGGTAAAATTAGTTTTATTATTGTTTGAGTTTATTTATCCAATCTAAATCTGTTATCTTTGCATTCGAAATTAACTTTTAAAAAGATTATGAGTTACAATTTATTGAAAGGTAAAAGAGGAATCATTTTTGGTGCTTTAAATGAGCAATCTATAGCTTGGAAGACAGCAGAGAAGGTTGTTGAAGAAGGTGCAAAAATAACATTGACGAATACTCCAATAGCTTTGCGAATGGGGGAACTGTCAGGATTAGCGGAGAAATTAAACTGCGAGATTATACCAGCAGATGCAACAAATGTTGAAGACCTAGAAACGGTTTTTAGAAAGTCAATGGAAATACTTGGAGGACCTATAGATTTTGTTTTACATTCTATTGGAATGTCTCCAAATGTTCGTAAGAAAAAAACTTATGATAATTTAAATTATGATTTTCTTGATAAAACATTAGATATTTCTGCTATTTCGTTTCATAAGATGTTGCAGACAGCAAAAAAAATGGA
Organism: Bacteroidales bacterium; assembly: GCA_012518235.1. Lineage (GTDB taxonomy): Bacteria > Bacteroidota > Bacteroidia > Bacteroidales > Bacteroidaceae > Bacteroides_E. The sequence continues at coordinate 2,105 of JAAYSY010000298.1, read as the reverse complement.
TGCTATAGCTGATGGAGGATCGGTAATAGCATTGAGTTATACAGCTGCTCAAAGAACCTTTTTTGGATATAACGATATGGCGGATGCGAAAGCTTTGTTGGAGTCCATAGCTAGAAGTTTTGGATATATCTATGGTAGAGAAGGAAACGTACGTATAAATACAATTTCACAATCTCCTACTATGACAACGGCTGGTTCTGGTGTAAAAGGTATGGATAAGTTATATGATTTTGCTAATCGTATGTCTCCACTAGGAAATGCTTCAGCAGAAGAGTGTGCAGATTATTGTGCAGTTATGTTTTCAGATTTAACACGTAAGGTTACGATGCAGAATCTATATCACGATGGTGGTTTTTCAAGTGTTGGTATGAGTTTACGAGCAATGGCAACATATGAAAAGGGACTAGAAGAGTATATGGATGAAGAGGGTAATATAATATATGGATAGTATAAATGAATTATAAAAACATAAAATATATATTTTTATCGCTGGTGATAATTGTTATGAGCTCTTGTGATTTTATTGCAAAGAGTAGTAATAACTCATCTGATGATAAAAAAGATTTTATGTTGATAAGGTATGACAGACTCTTAAAAGAGTATATCCAATTTAATAGTCTGTCAGCTTTACAAAAAATAAATTCAACCTACCTACCAATTACTCAAGTTCTGTTTGAAGAGGTGTTAGCTCTGGGTTCTTTTACTGATGATAGTGTTTCTTATAAGTTGAAAAGCTACTATTCTGATCCTACTCTTCTTCAATTAATGAATGATGTTTCCAATAAGTTTCCTGAACTAACTTACTTTGAGAAAAAATTAGAGCGAGGATTTAAAGTGCTTGAAAAGAATATAGAGAACTTTAGAGTACCTCAGGTTTATACACAAGTTTCTGCTTTAAATGAATCTATTATAGTTACCGATACTTTATTAGGTATAAGTTTAGATAAATATATGGGACAAAAGTACCCATTGTATCAGCGATTCTATTATGATTATCAAACACAATTGATGAATCCTGAACAGATGTTGTCGGATTGTTTCATCTTTTATTTAATTAGTGAGTATCCATTGTCTCTTTATGGAAGGACACTATTAGATGTCATGATTTACTATGGAAAGATTTACTACATCGTTAGCGAAGTATTAAAAGATACTCCTATTGAAGATATGCTTGGATATAGTCAAGATGAATTAAAGTGGTGTAAAGATAACAAAGCTTTTTTATGGACTTTTATGTTGAAGAACAACCAATTACATTCTACTGATCCAATGTTAATAAGAGAGTATATTAGACCTATACCTACGGGGATATATCACGATGAAAGTCCATTATTGTTAGGTATTTGGATGGGGACTCAACTGGTAAAAGAATACATGAGTAATAATAAAGATACAACATGGACAGAGCTTTTAGAGTTTGATAATAGTGGGTACTTTCTTGAAGAGTCAAGATTTCATCCCGAATAATAATAATAATAATGCTTCCCACTGGATTATATTTAATACCTGTTACTTTGGGCGATACTCCTATTGAACGTGTATTACCCGATTACAACCAATCTGTCATTTTACAGATAAAACATTTCATTGTTGAAGACTTACGAACAGCTAGACGGTTTTTGAAAAAAGTAGATCGTTCAATTGAGATTAATGACTTGACTTTTTATGTTTTGAATAAAAGAACTCCCAAGAATAAACTATACGATTTTTTAGCTCCATTACAAAAGGGAGAAGCAGTGGGCTTGATGTCTGAAGCGGGTTGTCCTGCTGTGGCTGATCCTGGATCGGATATGGTGGCTTTGGCACATCAAAGAGATATTAAGGTTATTCCTTTAGTTGGACCTTCATCAATATTATTGTCCTTAATGGCTTCTGGATTTAATGGACAAAGTTTTACTTTTCATGGATATCTTCCTATTCAAGGAGATCAGCGAACACAAAAGATAAAAGAGTTAGAACGGAGAATTTATTCGGATAATGAAACGCAGTTATTTATAGAGACTCCTTATAGAAACCAACAAATGGTTGATGATTTATTAAAGAGTTGTAAACCGCAAACTAAATTGTGTGTAGCTGCAAATATAACTTGTGAGAATGAGTTTATT
>JAAYSY010000297.1 GCA_012518235.1 Bacteroidales bacterium | reverse complement strand
TTTTTATTTAATTATTTATTCGATTACGATATGGTTTTCTTTAGCTTCTCTCCTACTACACCAATTAAAGTGCCACCACTCACTAGCTAAAGGAGTGAACCCTACCTTACACATAATCCTACGAAGCATCACCCTGTTTTCTCTCTCTATTGAGGTTATCACTCCATCAATAACATTTTGTTCTTCATTAGTTATGTGCGACTCTACACCCAAATGATCTACAGACGTCCCCATTGGCAACGGAACACCCAAGCTATCTACAATGCTAACATCAACAGCAAGTCCATAATTATGTAATCCACCCCCACGAGAAGGATTAGAAACATATCGATATTTAGGTGTATCTTTTACCACATCCCACATTTTTTGTTGTACCGACATAGGTCGAGCAGCATCATATATAATTAAAGAATAAGTTGGATGTTTTAATTTCAATAGTTGTTGAGCTCCTACAACCGCTTCCGCTACATGAGGTAAAAGATAAGCTTCTGTAAGGTCGTCATAAAGAATTTCACCTGTGAAATTATCAGGCTTAGCATACATTAAATCTATTATAATAGTAGAGTCTATTGCAGATAAGTTAACCAACCCTAGAGAATCTAAGTATTTTGCTGTCTTTGATATTGATTGTCGTTCAAACTGTTCCTCTTCTACTACTTCCAAAAATACGTCATTTGAATCAAGCTCATTTACTAGCGTAACCTCCCTACTCTTTTGCTTTTGATTACAGCTCATACAAAGCAAAGAAATCAAAAAACAAGCTAGTGTTTTCATTCTCTCAATATTTAATTAGAGTTGCTTTTCTAAAAATTCAGAAAGCTTTTGAATAGCTAATCCCCGATGACTTATACAATTTTTTTCCTGCTCAGACATCTCAGCAAAAGTCTTCTCATAACCTACAGGGACAAACAAGGAGTCGTATCCAAAACCATTAACTCCCCGTTCTTCTTCTAGAATAGAACCCTCAACAACCCCTTCAAAAAGATATTCGATGTTATTCCACCACAAAGCAACTACCGTTCTAAATCGTGCTTTTCGATTTGGTTTATCTTGTAACTCTTTTAGCAGTTTTGTACGATTAGCCTTATCATCATGACCTTCTTCACTAGCATATCGAGCGGAGTGAACACCTGGAGCACCACCTAATGCATCTACTTCTAACCCTGTGTCATCAGAAAAGCAATTTAACTGAAATTGATTAAAAATATACTTGGCTTTAAACCGAGCATTACCTTCTAAGGTATCTTCCTCTTCAGGAATTTCATCATAACAATGCATATCAGTTAAACTCAATAGCTCTAACTGGTCACTTAGTATATGCTTAACCTCTTCTAATTTATAAACATTATGCGTAGCAAAAATCAGTTTACTTTTCCCCATTCTTTTTTTCTGTATTTCGACGCCTAGGACTTACTTTAATCCGATCAAACCCCTTTCCATAAACACCAATAACCTCACTCTGTGAAATAAAGGCATCAGGATCAATATCTTTTATTAAACGAAAAATCTCTACTGATTGACTTTGTTTGGCTAAAACAAATAAAATCTTCACTTCATTTTGTGTGTACCATCCTTTACCTGTTAAAACAGTCGATCCTTTATCTATAGTCGTTTGAATCTCCATTGCAATTTGCTCATAATGCTTAGAAAAGATAAAAAACTGAACAGATTGTCGAGCACTGTTTACTACCCAATCCAATACAAAATTGGATATAAACAAGGTAACAAATCCAAAAATAACCCGTCTCCAATCTTCAAAAATCAAAAAAGAAGAGGATACAATAATGATATCACAATACATAATAGTTCTACCTAATGTTATATCCCTATACTTATTAACTATAGCTGCAACAATATCAGTTCCTCCTGTACTCCCATCACTATTGAAAACCAGCCCCAATCCCATACCACAAATAGCAGCACCAATAATACAAGCCATAAACTCTTGTCCCTCACCTAAAACTTGTGGAAATGTTCCATCATCATTCATAATTAATGCTTGAAAAAACCAAAGGAAAAAAGTCATACTTAGAATACCATACGATGTTCTAATGGTAAAACGAGAACCTAATATTCTAAAAGCAAAAATCATTAAGGCTGCATTGATTGCGAGATTAGTGTACTGTATAGGAACACCTATAGCATAATAAACAATAGACGAGATACCAACTACCCCTCCTGTTGTTATTTGATATGGAAGTAAAAAGGCAGACCAAGAAAAAGCATAACAAAGTACTCCTAACGTAATCGTCAAATAATCTTTTATTTCCCTAGTATAATCCACCTTTTTAACATCAGTCATAAATATAATCCTCCTTTAATAAAATTATTTTATTGAGACACAGCCATTTACAAAACTACATTCACTATTTTTTTAGGCACAACAATTACCTTACGAATGGTTTTCCCATCAATCCAGCGTGCTGATCGCTCATCGGATAAGACCTCAGCTTCGATATCTTTAGAATCTGCATCAGCAGGGAAATCCATTGTAAAACGAGTCTTACCATTAAATGATATAGAATAGCTAATAGTTGACTCTTTCAAATACTCCTCATTATAACATGGCCAATTTGCATCACAAATGGTTTGTTTTTCACCTATAGCCTCCCATAACTCCTCACAGATATGAGGTGCAAATGGAGCTAAGAGAACCAACAAATCCCTTAAAATTTCTTTTTTATTGCATTTTAATGCCATCAACTCATTGACACAAATCATAAAAGCACTAATAGAAGTATTAAATGAAAATTGTTCAATATCATAGGATACTTTTTTGATGGTTTTATGCAAAGCTTTTAACTCATCAGGTGATGCTTTATCATCAGTCACTATATAATTCCCTTGTCGATCATAGAACAACCCCCACAGTCTATGTAAGAACCGATAAACACCATCAATACCATTTGTATCCCAAGGCTTAGATTGCTCTAATGGGCCTAAGAACATTTCATACATACGGAGCGTATCAGCACCATAATTATCTATAATATCATCTGGGTTAACTACATTAAACATCGATTTACTCATTTTTTCAACAGCCCAACCACAATGATATTTACCCTCTTCTAGAATAAATTCAGCCGTTGAAAATTCTGGTCTCCAAGACTTAAACTTATCTAAATCTAGAATATCATTATGCACAATGTTTACATCAACATGTAGTGGAGTTACATCATATTTATCTTTCAAACCAAAAGAAACAAAAGTATTCGTATCTTTAATACGATAAACAAAATTACTCCTTCCCTGAATCATCCCTTGATTAATTAACTTTTGAAATGGTTCTTCTGTTACTGATACTCCTATATCATATAAAAACTTATTCCAAAAGCGTGAGTATATCAAATGCCCTGTAGCATGTTCAGTTCCTCCCACATAAAGATCTACGTTCTTCCAATAATTCACCTTTAGTGGATCAGCTAATTTATCAGGATTATTAGGGTCCATATAATGCAAGTAATAGGCAGAAGAACCTGCAAATCCAGGCATTGTATTTAACTCTAATGGAAAAACTGTTTTATGATCAATCAACTCATTAGACACAACAGACTCTTTCTCAACATCCCAAGCCCATTTTTTAGCATGTCCCAAAGGAGGTTGCCCTGTTTCAGTAGGCAAAAACTTCTCAACCTCAGGAAGCTCTAAAGGTAAATTATGCTCTCCAATCATATAAGGCATTCCATCCTTGTAGTAAACAGGAAATGGTTCACCCCAATAACGCTGTCTAGAAAAAATAGCATCTCGTAAGCGATAATTTGTCTTAATGCGTCCTAAATTCTCTTCACTTACAAATTTCTTTGCCTTAGAAATCGCTTTATCTACAGTTAGTCCATTCAATACTAAACCAACTCCTTCTAGTCCTTCTTTAGGTGAATTTATCATTACTCCTTCAATAGCATCAAAACTCTCTTCCGTAACATCAACACCTTCAATTAAAGGACGAATATCTAAATTAAAATGTTTTGCAAAAGCATGATCACGACTATCATGAGCAGGAACGGCCATAATAGCACCCGTACCATAACCAGCTAACACATAATCACTCACCCACACGGGAACCTCTTCGTGAGTAATAGGATTAATAGCATAGCTACCAGTAAATACACCAGACACTTTTTTGTCCATCATACGCTCTCTTTCTGTACGCTTCTTGCTTTGCTCTACATAAGCAAAAACCTCCTCTTTGTTTTCTGGTTTCGTTAAAACATCTACAAGTTCACTCTCTGGTGCTAACACCATAAAAGTAACCCCAAAAATAGTATCGGGACGAGTAGTAAAGACAGTAAAAGATTCCGTACTATCTTTAACCTCAAAAACCATTTCAGCACCCGTAGACTTCCCTATCCAATTTCGCTGAGTTTCTTTTAATGAATCAGTCCAGTCAATTAAGCCTAAACCCAACAATAAACGCTCAGCATATGCAGAAACACGTAATGACCACTGCTTCATTTTCTTTTGGACTACAGGAAATCCCCCTCGTTCAGAAACCCCATCAATCACTTCATCATTCGCAAGTACCGTTCCTAACTCTGGACACCAGTTCACCATGCTCTCACCAAGATAAGCCATTCTATAGTTCATAAGCAACTCTTGTTGCTCTTTCTCCGACATATTATTCCACTCAGTTGCGGTAAACTCAAGGTCTTCACTACATGCCACATTCAGCCCTATTGAACCGTTTTCCTTAAAATGATCAATTAGCTTATTAATAGAACGAGCTGTTTTTTTATCATAATCATAAAAACTCTCGAACATTTTAATAAAAGCCCATTGTGTCCAATGGTAATAAGATGGCTCACAAGTACATATTTCACGATCCCAATCAAAAGAAAATCCAATTCGATCTAATTGCTCACGATAACGATCTATGTTTTCTCTCGTTGTTATTGAAGGGTGTTGTCCCGTTTGTATGGCGTATTGTTCAGCAGGAAGCCCATAAGCATCATATCCCATAGGATTAAGAACATTATATCCACGAAGTCGTTTAAATCGCGCATAAATATCAGATGCTATATAACCTAGTGGATGTCCCACATGTAGACCAGCACCAGATGGATATGGAAACATGTTTAACACATAAAATTTCTCCTTCTGATCATCTTCAGTTACTCTATAAACTTTATGCTTTTCCCATTCTTTTTGCCACTTCGCTTCAATTTTCTTAAAATTATACTCCATAATCTTTATGATTGATATTTTACTTTGTATTTACTCTATTTTAATTTATCTTTTTATTTCATCACTCATACTTGAACCTTTACTTATGGGTACTAGTTCTATTCTTGTGAGGATAAAATTAAGAGATAATGAACTCTATAGAAACTTGTGATTAATCCTTAATCATCAAATTTAAGTGTTATGCAAAGATAATCAAAAGAAAATTAGTCCAATTAGGAATATATCAAGAAGTTATAGTCTCTATAGAGAATTCCAGTAGGGAAATTTAAGATTTTCATTCGGATGATTATCTTTGTATGAAACATAATAGTAGAATATTACAGCATGAAGAAAGTAGGAAATATAGATAAAAGCATTGCACGCACCCCAATGATGAAGCAATTTGTAAAACTAAAATCAAAGCATCCTGATGCTTTGATGCTATTCCGGTGCGGTGATTTTTATGAAACTTTCTCTAATGATGCAATATTAGCTGCTAATATTTTAGGTATAACCTTAACCCGACGGGCTAACGGAAAAAATCAATTTGTAGAAATGGCTGGTTTTCCTCACCATGCCTTAGATACTTACCTACCTAAACTAATTCGTGCTGGAAAACGAGTAGCTATTTGTGATCAACTGGAGGACCCTAAAACAACTACCAAACTTGTTAAGCGAGGAATTACTGAGCTGGTAACTCCAGGTGTATCAATTAATGATAACATATTAAACAATAAAGAAAACAACTTTTTAGCTGCAGTGCATTTATCGCGTTCTCAATGTGGTATCTCTTTTTTAGATATCTCTACAGGAGAATTTCTTACAGCTCAAGGTCCTTTTGATTACATCGATAAACTACTAACAAATTTTTCACCCAAAGAAATCCTAGTTGAAAGAGGAAAGAAAAAACTCTTTTGTGAACTATTTGGTGACTCATTTTTTATTTTTGAGTTAGACGACTGGATTTTCACTAGTACAACAGCTAATGAGCGACTCCTCAATCATTTTGAAACTAAAACATTAAAAGGTTTTGGGGTAGACCACTTAGAAGATGGTATTATTGCCTCTGGTGCTATTCTTGAGTATTTAGATATCACCCAACACAAACAAATTGGACACATCACTTCGCTCTCTCGCATTGAAGAAGAACGTTATGTAAGATTAGATAAGTTTACCATACGTAGTTTAGAGTTAATAAACAGTATGAATGAAGGAGGAAGTAGCTTATTACATGTAATCGACAAGACCTTAAGCCCTATGGGAGCACGTTTACTTAAACGATGGATCGTGTTCCCATTAAAAGATAAAGAACCGATAAACAATAGATTAGATATTGTGGAGTATTTCTTCAAACATCCTGAGTTTAAAGAAATCATAGAACAACAAATAAAGCCCATTGGCGATTTAGAGCGAATTATTTCAAAAGTAGCAACAGGTCGTGTTTCTCCAAGAGAAATAGTCCAATTACGTAGGGCTTTAGAAGCTATCGAGCCTATAAAAAAAGCTTGTGAAGAAGCTAAAGACCCTAATATCCAAAAGTTAGGAGAAAAATTAAATTTATGTCTTCACATAAGAAATCGGATAGCGAAAGAAATTGTTGAAGAGCCTCCTCTTTTAATAAACAAAGGGGGTGTAATTAAGAAAGGTGTAAATGAAGAGTTAGATAACCTTCGAAATATAGCTTATTCAGGAAAAGATTTTTTACTCCAAATTCAAGAACGTGAAAGTGAAAAGACTAGCATACCTAGTCTAAAAATAGGGTTTAACAATGTCTTTGGTTATTATATTGAAGTCCGTAACACGCACAAAGACAAAGTACCTAAAGAGTGGATTAGAAAACAGACATTAGTCAGTGCAGAACGATATATTACGCAAGAACTAAAAGAATATGAAGCTAAAATATTAGGAGCAGAAGAAAAGATTTTAATATTAGAAAATGAACTTTTCGAAAAATTAGTCCTCGCCCTGAATGAATTTATACCTGCTATACAAACTAATGCCAATCAAATAGCACGTTTAGATTGTTTACACTCGTTTGCTCTTGTTGCAGAACAATATAATTATGTTCGTCCTGTTATTCATGAAGACATTTCATTAGATATCAGGCAAGGAAGGCATCCAGTAATTGAAAGACAAATGCCTATCGGAACAGAGTATATAGCCAATGATATCCTATTAGATGACTCTAATCAACAAATTATAATTGTAACAGGTCCAAACATGTCAGGTAAATCAGCCTTATTACGACAAACAGCTCTAATAACCTTATTAGCACAAATAGGATGTTTTGTTCCTGCTGAAAGTGCTCAAATTGGACTGGTAGATAAAATATTTACTCGTGTGGGTGCTAGTGACAATATATCGTTAGGGGAATCCACCTTTATGGTCGAAATGAATGAGGCATCAAACATCTTAAACAACCTTTCGCCTAGAAGCTTAGTCTTATTTGATGAACTTGGAAGAGGAACTTCTACTTACGATGGAATATCTATTGCATGGGCAATTGTTGAGTATATACACGAACATCCTGAAGCAAAAGCTAGAACACTTTTTGCAACCCATTATCACGAATTGAATGAAATGGAAAAATCCTTTTCACGCATAAAGAATTATAATGTAGCAGTTAAAGAGTTAGATAATAAAGTGTTATTTCTTCGCAAGTTAGAGCGAGGCGGTAGTGAGCACTCTTTTGGTATTCATGTAGCAAAAATGGCTGGAATGCCTCCAAGCATCGTACAAAGAGCTAATAATATTCTTCATGAATTAGAAGGAAGTACTCAAAGACAAGGTCTAGGAGAAAAACCTCTAGCTAAAGTCAGTGAAAACAGAGAAGGTATGCAATTGAGTTTCTTTCAATTAGATGACCCCGTACTGAGTCAAATTAGAGATGAAATAATAACTATTGATATCAACAACTTAACTCCAATGGAAGCACTAAATAAGCTCAATGAAATAAAGAGTATTATCACAGGTAAATAATGGGATTTTATCGTAACTGATTAAAATCTAGCTGTTTCGATAAACTTTTTGATTAAACCGTACGTTAATAGATTAAGATAACATTTTTATTAACTAAACAAATACTTAAATCTATGGCGTACGCAATTGAAAGCATCGAAGGTATTGGACCTTCATATGGGGAAAAATTAAAAGCTGCAGGTATAACTACTACAGAAAAACTATTAGCTAAGTGTGCTGCAAAAAAAGGTAGACAAGAACTAGCTGAAGAAACAGGTATATCTGAGGCTTTGATACTTACATGGACTAATCATGCAGATCTTTTTAGAATTAAAGGAGTTGCTGGTCAATTTGCTGAATTATTAGAAGCTGGTGGTGTAGATACCGTGAAAGAATTCAAACTACGAAATGCAGAAAACTTACATGCTAAACTTACAGAGGTAAATGAAGCTGGTGGTAAAAAAATTGCAGGAAGAGTGCCTTCTGTTAAGGAGCTACAGAAAATGATAGATCAAGCAAAAGAGTTACCTCCTATGATGACTTACTAAAATATTTAGATTAGCTGACTCTTGTTTCACAAGTTAATCAGAAAACTATAAATGACTATAAATAAGAGAAGAGGCTTACTATAATTATAGTAAGCCTCTTCTCTTATTTATATAGGTCTATATGAACTCTATTTTTAATGTTTTATTTCTTTGCTTTCACTTTTAGAGGGTCTAAGCATATAATATAGTCCAACCAAGGCTAGTGGTATACTTAACCACTGTCCCATATTGAGAGTCATCCCCGCTTCAAAATCCACTTGATCTTCTTTGATGAATTCAATGAAAAATCTAAATACAAAAATATAAGCTAAACATAATCCAAAATAAAATCCTTTTTTCAACTTCTTATCGTAGTTCTTGTATAAGAAAATCATAACAAAAAATAGTAATAAGTAAGCTAAGGCTTCATAAAGCTGAGCTGGATGTCGTGGTATTTCATCCACCCGATGGAAAATAAAAGCCCAAGGAGCAGAAGAAGGCATACCTATTATTTCGGAATTCATTAAATTAGCTGAACGAATAAAAAAGGCAGTCAATGGAGCTGCTACTGCAACCATATCTAATACATCTATGTATTTCATCTTTGTTTTTCGACAGTAAAGCCAAAAACCAATTAACATACCAAAGATACCTCCATGACTAGATAAGCCAGCATATCCAACAAACTTCCAGCCTCCACTGGGATAAAAACGGATAGGTAATATCATCTCAAGAAAGGATTGAAAACTCTTCAAATACACATCAGGTTCGTAGAACAAACAATGTCCTAAACGAGCCCCTATTAAAACACCTAAAAAACAGTAGAGAAATAAGGGATCAAAAATAACTTCTGGAATCTTCTTATCTCTGTATTGACGACGTACAATAAAATAACCTAACGCCAACCCCATAACCCATAACAAGCCATAATAACGAATGGATATACCAAAAAGATTAATTAACTCAGGATTTGGGTTCCAATTAATAACAAATAAAGTATTCATATTTTATTTACTTAAATTTCTCACTCAGTTTTTTATAGGTAGGCATCGAGACATTATATTGATTTCCTAACGAAATCACATCAAAAACTAAAGCTTTAATCTCTGACTCTTTACCGCTAGCTATATCTTTTTGCATAGAGGATGTTGCCTCTTCTGCCGTATTGTGTAGAACCTGTAAGTTTGCCTCTACTAGTCTTTTTGGAAGCTTTAGGCTCATTGCTATCGCTAAAGACTCACACTCGTTAGAAAGTTTTATAAAAGCATCTCTAGAATCTCCTTCTCTTTGCAACGCACCCATCGTTTGGTTAAAATAAGCACCAACCAATGCCGTTGCTGAAATAAAAGACCACTTCATAAATGTATCTAATTCTATATCATCAGATACATTTACTTTTATTCTACTTTCTTTTAAGTCAGATTCTATCTTTTTAATTATTTCCAATGAAGGTTTTGTTCCATTATTAGGAACTCCAAACACAATTCTAAAGATTGAGTTTTGTTGGCGAACTACTCCCGGTTGAAGAAGTGTACCTAAAATATAAATACACCCTTCCAATACCACTCCTCTATGAAGTCTTTCTTGAATTGAACGTCCAATATGAAAGCCATTCAATAAGGGAATAACCAAAGTATGTTCTGACACAACACGATTAAGAAAAGGAATTGTATCTTCAATACTATACCCTTTAGTACATAAAAAGATGACATCAGGTTTCTCGTAATAATCCGTTTCGGCTAATGCTACGATATTCTGTACCCTAACCTCTCCAAATAAATCTGATTGAAGTGTTAAACCGTCTTTTTGTAATACATCTAAATTTTTACCTCGTGCTATTAATGATACGTTTTTCTTTGATAACGTAAGAAAGGCAGCCAAATTACCACCAACTCCACCCGCTCCAATTACAAGATATTTTAAAACCGTACTCATTAAGTTTGATTCTATTTAATAGTAAAACAAACTAGACATTAAAACGGAAATGCATCACATCTCCATCTTGCACTACATATTCTTTACCTTCAATTCTTAGTTTACCGGCCTCACGCACAGCTGCTTCAGAACCATACTTTACGAAGTCTTCATATTTTATAACTTCTGCACGAATAAATCCTTTCTCAAAATCGGTATGTATAACTCCAGCGCATTGAGGAGCCTTCCACCCTTTCTCATAGGTCCATGCACGAACTTCTTTCACACCAGCTGTAAAATAAGTTTCTAAATTTAACAGCTCATAAGCCGATTTAATTAATCGAGCAACGCCCGACTCCTCTAGCCCAACTTCTTCTAAGAAAAGCTTTCTATCTTCATAGGTTTCAAGTTCAGCAATATCAGCTTCTGTACGAGCAGCGACAACCAAAATCTCTGCATTTTCACCTTTCACTGCTTCCCGTACTTGTTCTACATAATCATTTCCTTTAGAAGCACTCTCCTCATCAACATTGCAAACATACATTACTGGCTTAGAAGTAAGCAAAAACAACTCCTTAGCTATTTGTTGCTTGTCCTTTGAGTCAAAAGTAACCGTACGAGCAGCTTTACCCTGATCTAACGCCTCTTTGATGGTAGCTAAAACTTCATAGGTTAGTTCAGCCTCCTTATCCCCACTTTTTGCTTGTTTCTTTACTCTATCAATACGCGACTCAACTGTATCTAAGTCTTTCAATTGAAGCTCGTAATCTATTATCTCTTTATCCCTTACTGGGTTTATTGTATCATCAACATGCGTTACATTCTCATCATCAAAACAACGTAATACATGAATGATTGCATCTGTTTCTCTAATATTCGCTAAAAACTGATTGCCTAATCCTTCGCCCTTACTTGCTCCTTTTACTAATCCAGCAATGTCAACAATCTCTACGGTTGTAGGAAATATACGCTCTGGATTCACAAACTCAGCTAATTTATTAAGTCGTTCGTCAGGAACAGTAATTACACCTACATTCGGTTCTATTGTACAGAAAGGAAAGTTTGCCGCTTGAGCTTTTGCATTCGACAAACAATTAAAAAGTGTAGATTTTCCCACATTTGGTAAACCTACTATACCACATTGTAAAGCCATTGTATCTTAATCATCAATTAAAAAGTATCAATTCAGTTACCTCATAATTAATTGAGGTCTAATCAATACCGTTATTATTAGTAACTTATATTTTTCTTTTTTGCAAGGGACAAAGATAGTTATTCCTTTGTTACTACTCAACAACTTGTGCATTAATCCACTATAGCTCTTATTATTCTCTTCTTTTTTTGTAATTTTATTTTAAATTCAAATCTTTTAATCTGATATTAAACCCTATCTATCATCCTTTATAACAAAACAAGATAGATAAATCCCTTATACATAAGTAATAGGGATTAGAGCTTTTATTTTTCTATAATCAATCGAACATTATCTGTTTCTAAACGAGCTTTTAGCCATTTATTTATATTCACTTCATCCGTTCTACTGGGTTTGTTCTTGAACTTAAATATAGCCCACGTTACAGTATCAACTTTAGACGTCTCAATGTGTCTTTCTAAGCTTTTAGCTATAGATAAAGAGAGTATCGATGGATATAAAACTTTAACTTCATCGACCAACTTCTCACTCAAACCACTATACTGTTTATAATAGTTTAACTCCCCCTCTAACTTATCAATTTCCTCTAATCGTTCTTTCAGTTGCTTCTCACTTGTTTTATAAAAGTCCTCCATAACAAGAGCTCGTATAGAAGAAATATCCAACTCTTCATTTTGCATTCCTTGTAGAATAGTAAGTTTTGTATCTTCTAAGTGATAATCCTTCAATCTATTTTTAGCTAAAGTTAAAGAAGCCTCAGGAACCTCTTTACCCATTAAAATAACCCGAATTTCTTTATTATTTTTCTGATGTATAATCTTACGATCTATGACCTGTGTGTTATCAAAATCTAACTGCTCAGCTACAAATCGAGAAGCAGCGTTATGAAAAACAGTCTCTTTAATAATATTGACCGTAAGATATATGGCGGGAATCATAGTTGCTACTACAATAACAACAATATATTTTCTAACAGAGCGTTCTCGTTTTTTATCCACAAACTCTTTACGCTGAAACTTCATCCAACGCACCCCTATAAAAGTAGCTACACTTATAAATACAGTATTTATAAAGTAAAGATAAAAAGCGCCTAAAAAATAAATCAAATTACCTGTTGCCAAACCATAACCTGCCGTACATAAGGGAGGCATTAAAGCGGTAGCAATAGCGACCCCTGGAATAACAGTTCCTTTTTCTTTTGTAGATATAGCAACAACACCCGAAAGACCACCAAAAAGAGCAATAAAAACATCAAAGATAGTTGGTGATGTGCGAGCGAGTAACTCTGATTGTGCTTCAGTAGAAGGAGTTAGTAAAAAGAATAATGTAGAAGTAGCCACACAAAAAGCGGTAGTAATTAAATAACTTTTAAACGACTTTCGCATCAGCTCAATGTCATTAATACCTACCGAGAGACCTATTCCCATAATCGGTCCCATTAAAGGAGAAATTAACATCGCTCCAATAACAACAGCGGTTGAATTTATATGAAGCCCCAATGAAGCTATAAAAATTGCAAAAATCAAAATCCACAACGTAGTTCCTTTCAATTCTATGGTTCTACGCATAGCGTTTTCTGTCTCTCTTTCGTTCTCTTTATCTTTCTTTATATCGAGATATTCACTTAGGAAAGACTTCAGTGCAAAAACATTTCTTTTATCTGTTTTCATTAGCCTAGTTTATGAAACGATTAATGATTGGTATCTTCTTTAAAGGTAAGTCTTTTTTTATAAGATATATAACAAACAGTAGCAACAATAATGTTCTAAATGCTAAACGAGGTACTAAACTCTCTATTTCTACTAGTTGAGCAGCAAGGAATAAGATAGCCGCCAAAAAAATATACTTAGCTATACCTAATAAGTCGTATTGTATGGGGTACTTCTTTTGACCTACTACATATGATAAAATGGTGACTAATAGATACCCCACAAAACCAGCCCAAGCAGAAGCCATATAGCCAAACTTAGGAACAAAGAGGATATTGAGTGATATAATGGCTATGCATCCTAAAATAGAAAAATAAGCTCCCCATTTTGTCTCATCTATTAGTTTGTACCAAAAAGATAGATTGAAATAAACACCCATTAACAACTCTGCCCCCATAACTATGGGTACAACTTTCAATCCAGGCCAATAACCTGGAGTTAAGATGTATTTCAATAAATCAAGGTAAAACATCACAATAAGAAAGGCCAACAAAGCGAAAATAATGAAAAACTTCATTGCGGAAGCATACATTTTACGACTGTCTTTCTTCTTCTGCTCACCAAAAACAAAAGGTTCATAAGCATATCTAAAAGCTTGTGTAAACATAGCCATGATCATGGCTATTTTACTTGCTGCCCCATAAATCCCCAACTGTACACTAGCCTCTTTAGCATCAGGAAAAAGAAAGGGAAAGATAATTTTATCTACAGTTTGATTTAATATTCCTGCTACCCCTAAAACTAGTATAGGAAAAGAGTAGCGAAGTATTCGTTTCATTAAAGGAGCATCAAACCCATTACGCACTTCTCTTAACTCTGGTATAAAAAAGAATAACTGAACTGAACTAGTTATTAAATTGGCTAAAAAAACATACCCTGCTTGATACAAAGGATCGTACCATGTAAATAAAGAAGGATATAAAACAGATAGTTTAGGTGTCCAGACTAAAAAGAAGAAGTTCAAAAAGATATTTAAAGCAATAATCAACAATTTGATACTAGCGAACTTAATAGGACGTTTTTTATAACGCAGATAAGCAAAAGGAATGCATTGAAAAGCATCTAACCCAACAACAATAGCCATCATAGCTATGAAACTCGGTTGATCTACGTAACCTAATGCTTTTGAAATAGGTCCTATAAAAGTTAAACACCCCAGTATGAAAAGCAAAGAGGTGGTTCCTACTGATATCAAAATAGAAGAATAGACTTTACTGTTATCTTCTTCCTTGTTCATGAATCTAAAAAAACCCGTCTCCATTCCATAAGTCAACAAAACCAACAGAAGAGCAACAAAAGCATAAATATGAGTAACTACTCCGTAACCACCTGACTCAACAGACATAACGGAGACATAGATAGGAACAAGTAGGTAGTTTAGGAATCGACCTACAATACTACTCAATCCATAGATAACTGTTTCTTTAGCTAAACTTATTAATCGTGACATTTAGTGTTATTAATCGAATAAAGAAATCTGACTTCCACTCTCTCCTCTTATTCGCCCTAAGTGACGATAAGCCAAGTCAGTTACTTGTCGACCTCTTGGAGTGCGTTTTATAAAACCTTCTTTAATCAAAAATGGCTCATACACCTCTTCGATGGTCCCTGCATCTTCTCCTAAAGCAGTTGATATCGTTGTTATTCCCACAGGTCCCCCATTAAACTTATCAATGATGGTACAAAGAATTTTATTATCGATATCATCTAAACCATATCGATCAATATTCAAAGATTCTAACGCATACTTAGCTATATCAACATCTATTGAACCGGTGCCTTTCACTTGAGCAAAGTCACGCACACGCCTTAATAAAGAGTTAGCAACTCGCGGTGTGCCCCTACTTCTTGACCCTATTTCAACAGCGGCAGTATTAGAACACGCAACATTTAATATTTTAGATGATCGTAATATAATGCCATTAAGTACCTCATCATCATAATATTCTAAATGAAGATTAATACCAAAACGAGCACGTAAAGGAGAAGTTAATAGTCCACTTCTTGTGGTAGCTCCAACTAAAGTAAAAGGACTTAAATCAATTTGGATACTACGAGCTGAAGGCCCCTTATCAATCATAATATCAATGCGATAATCTTCCATAGCAGAATAAAGGTACTCCTCTACTAAGGGTGAAAGTCTATGTATCTCATCAATAAAAAGAACATCGTTTTCATCTAAACTTGTTAAAACTCCCGCTAAATCACCCGGTTTATCCAAAACGGGGCCTGAGGTAACTTTCATTCCCACCCCTAACTCATTGGCAATAATATTAGATAGTGTTGTTTTACCTAACCCTGGAGGACCATGTAATAAAACATGATCTAAAGCCTCACCTCGCATCTTAGCTGCTTGAACAAAAACCTTTAAGTTGTCAACCACCTTATCTTGGCCCTGAAAATCCATAAAACTCAAGGGACGCAACGCGTTTTCCAATTCACGTTCTTGAGGTGTTATCTGATGCTCTCTTATATTAAATTCTTCTTCCATAAATACCTATTTATTGTATACAAAGGTATAAAGATTCTACTACTTTTATGTTGTTTTGACCTCTACTTCTCCTTATTATAAAGCTACATTTACTAAGCTACAAAAGTTATTCAATTTTATCACAAAAAAACAGCCCTTAGGCACAATAACCATATGACTAGGACAAGTCAACCTCTTGGCCTAGTCATATGGTCCACTTGGCCTAGTCATCCTAAAGGTGTTCAAAGGAAACAACAAATAACTGAATAATATGATTATTCAACACGTGTTAAATAATCAGTTCTTTCTTCTTTAGACAAATGCTCTATACTATATCGGAGCATAGTTCTAGGCATTTGAAAAGCATATTTATCTAAAAACAAAAGCAACACAGAACGATCTTTTTTCCCTATCTCCCTTAACATCCACCCTGTAGCTTTATGAATTAAATCGTGCGTATGTTCTAAATAGATCTTTGCAAGAGTTATAGTATATTTCAACAACCCTGCTCTAATAAATGTAAGAGTGGAAACAATAGCTATTCGTTGCTCCCATAAATTAGTTCCTTTAGCTAATTGCAGAAGGATAGACTTATCCTTATCTAGTAAGTAAACACCAACAATAGCTGGAGCAGACAGGTCCACTAAATCCCAATTATTTACCCACTTTATGTGACTCATATAAAACTGAAAAAGCACCCTCCTCATGGATTCTGATGCTTTATTAAATTGATCGATTAAAATGCATAAAGCACAGAAACGAGACTCATGCCATATAGAGCTTAATAGCAAAGAAATAGAGTCTAACGGAATAGATGAGTATTTCTTTGCTACTCGTCTAATTTGAGGAACACGTAATCCAAGAAAATGATCCTCTTCTGCATACTCTCCTTTTCCTGTTTTAAAAAAACGAACGACCTTTTTCTTGTATTCAACGTTTTCTAATCTATTTAAATCAGCTAAAACCCTCCTATATATCTCTTGTATATCCTCATTTTCACACATAACACTACCCTATTACTGATTACAAAAATAAAAAAAGAGAAAGAATAAAGGAAGATATTTCTAAATTTGCGTATATTTAATAATAACACTAGAAAACTTTTCTTAAACGAGAAGGGTTATATACTTAAAACGACTTCTCTAGATAGAAAATAAACAAAAACATGGAAATAACTTTTCATACACAAGATGTAGAATTACCAAACATTAATCAAGATTTGCTTAATGAATGGTTACCCAAAGTTGCCTCATTTTATAACAAAGAAATAGGTGAAATAACTTATATTTTTTGTTCTGATCCTGTTATATTAGAAATAAATCAACAGTATCTAAATCATGATTACTATACAGACATCATCTCTTTTGACTATACTGAAGGGAATGTTGTTTCTGGAGATCTATTCATAGGCTTAGAAACCATTCAAAGTAACGCCTCTAAATATCAAACCTCTTTCACAGAGGAACTCCATAGGGTCTTAATTCATGGTGTTTTACACCTATGTGGAATTGACGACCAAACACCAGAGCAAAGAGTTACTATGGAGAAAGAGGAAAACAGAGCTCTTCTACTCATAAGAGATTACTTAACTGCTTAATATCAACTTTTTAACCCACTTAATATACACTAGTTTTATTGAACTTTTTAGTATCTTTGTAAGGTTTAAAAATAAGACGGAGATCGAATAATGAATTTCAAATACGATGTAATAGTAATTGGGGCTGGGCATGCAGGGTGTGAAGCCGCTGTAGCAGCTGCTAAAATGGGTTCTAAGACCTGTTTAATTACTATGGATATGAACAAAATAGCTCAATTGAGTTGCAATCCTGCTATTGGAGGAATAGCTAAAGGTCAAATAGTACGTGAAATTGATGCGCTAGGTGGAGAGATGGGTCTAGTTACCGATGAAACCACCATTCAATTTCGTATGCTTAATCAATCTAAAGGACCTGCTATGTGGAGTCCTCGTGCTCAGTGTGACCGCAATAAATTTATTTGGGCCTGGCGAAAGCGGGTGGAAAACACAGAGAATCTACACATTTGGGAGGATACCGTTACAGCTATAAAAGTAAAAAATGGGGAAATAACAGGAGTTGAAACACTTCTACAAGCACCCTTTGAAGCTAAATGCGTAATACTAACTGCTGGCACATTCCTTAACGGATGGATGCATGTTGGAAAAGTCCAATTTCCTGGAGGAAGAATGGCGGATGCAGCATCATACCATTTAACTGAGTCTATAGCACAGCATGGAATACGTTACGATCGTATGAAAACGGGTACTCCTGCAAGAATTGATGGTAGAAGTGTCCATTATGAATATATGGAGGAACAAGCAGGTGAAGTTGGCTTCCACAAATTTTCCTTTCTAGACACTAATATTCGTCATCTAAAACAATTAAATTGCTGGACTTGCTACACCAATAGTGATGTTCACAAAGTGTTAGAAAAAGGACTAGAGGAATCTCCTCTTTACAATGGTCAAATTAAAAGTTTAGGCCCAAGATATTGTCCTAGTGTAGAGACTAAGATTGTTACCTTTCCAGACAAAGAAAGACATCAGATATTCTTAGAGCCTGAAGGAGTTAACACTAACGAGTTATACATTAATGGATTTTCATCGTCACTACCTATGCATATTCAAATTGAAGGGTTAAAAAAGATGCCTGCTTTTAAAGATGTAGTTATCTATAGACCAGGATATGCTATTGAGTATGATTTTTTTGATCCTACTCAATTAACCCACACCCTAGAATCAAAGAAAATTAAAAACTTCTTCTTAGCTGGACAAGTAAATGGAACTACAGGATATGAAGAGGCTGCAGGTCAAGGATTAATGGCTGGAGTAAATGCTCACATTAATTGCCATGGAGGAAAACCTTTCACTCTAAAAAGAGATGAAGCATACATAGGAGTCTTAATTGATGACCTAGTAACAAAGGGTGTCGACGAACCCTATCGAATGTTTACATCCAGAGCAGAGTATCGTATTTTACTAAGAATGGATGATGCTGATATTAGACTTACAAGAAAAGCGGGAGAATTAGGTCTTGCAACTAAAGAAAGAATGGATTTACTCAACAAGAAAGAGAATGAGATTCATCGTATTCTTAAATTCTCAGAAGAGTACTCTATTAAGCCAGACAAAATCAATGATGGACTAGAAAAACTGGGTACAACCCCACTCCGCCAAGGTTGCAAACTCATAAACTTAATTTCTCGCCCACAAGTTACACTTAAAACAATAGCACCCTTCATTCCTGCCCTCGACAAAGAGTTAAATAAAATAGAAGGTAGAAAAGAAGAAATAATAGAAGCTGCAGAAATTTTAATCAAATATCAAGGATACATAGAAAGAGAAAAAATGATTGCTGAAAAAGCATCAAGACTTGAGGGTATTCGCATTAAAGATAAATTCAATTATGATGAGTTGGATTCTATTTCCTATGAAGGAAGACAGAAACTAAAAAAAATAAATCCAGAAACAATAGCACAAGCTAGTCGA
Source organism: Bacteroidales bacterium (assembly GCA_012518235.1). GTDB lineage: Bacteria > Bacteroidota > Bacteroidia > Bacteroidales > Bacteroidaceae > Bacteroides_E. The sequence continues at coordinate 856 of JAAYSY010000297.1, read as the reverse complement.
ATCCCTGGAGTCTCACCAAGTGATATAAATGTACTATTGGTTTTAGCAAGCAAATAAAAAACATGTTCCACGTGAAACAATACAAATAAAAAAATGAATAAAGAAGATTTAGTTGAACGAATAAGAACCGTAGAAGACTTTCCAAAGAAAGGAATTAAATTTTACGACATAACCACACTATTCAAAGACCCTGTAGGCTTAAAAACACTTTCCGACAACTTATATGAGCTATACAAAGACAAAGGTATAACAAAAGTTATAGGCATTGAGTCTAGGGGTTTTATTATGGGTCCTGTTTTAGCCACACGGATTGATGCAGGATTCATAACAATAAGAAAACCAGGTAAACTACCAGCAGACACCATAGAGGAAAGCTACGACAAAGAATATGGTACAGACACCATTCAAATACATAGCGACGCAATCAGCGAGGATGACGTAGTATTGATACACGACGACCTTTTAGCGACTGGAGGAACTATTGAAGCTGCTTGTAAATTGGTAAAAAGACTTAAGCCAAAGAAAATATATGCAAACTTTATAATTGAGTTGAAAGACTTAAATGGCCGTTCTGTGTTCGAGGATGACATTGAAGTTGAATCAATACTTAAACTATAAGAGTGAATAAAAAGGAGCATAAACAAAACATAGAAGCCTACTTAAAAGGGATTGTTAGCACACTCCCTGATCGCCCTGGTATCTATCAATACCTAAACGAAAAAGGCAAAGTAATCTATGTGGGAAAAGCTAAGAACCTAAAAAAAAGAGTTAGCTCCTACTTTAACAAAAAACATGAACCAGGAAAAACAAGAGTCCTGGTTCACAACATAAGAGACATCAAGTACTTTGTTGTAAA
>JAAYSY010000296.1 GCA_012518235.1 Bacteroidales bacterium | reverse complement strand
CTATTAATTCACGGCGATTTAAAGTAAGAAGTATAAACTCTTTCTCCTTGAGATTTAACAGATCGAACCAAACAGGTTGTTTAATTCTATTCCGATTGTATCGGATATTATCAATTAATATGTTTCCTACATGATAAACGTTTTCTCGTTCGGTACCTGTATAATCCAAATTACGATTAGCGGTTGCTCCTGCAGTAAAAAGATAATTAGATAATCCGTCTGTAATTAATCGATTTAACTCTTTGGGCATATCTAGATCAAACGAACGAGTACCTGCCACTAAATGAGCTACTTTGCAGCCTTGTTTTTTAGCAACAATAGAGCAACTCATAGTCGCACTTAAGTCATCTACTACTAAAACAACATGTGCAGGATAATTAATCAGTTCTTTATTAAAGCCAATCATGATATGCGCAATCAGGTCGATAGGGTCTTTGCACTCTACTCCTAAGTAGTTATCTGGAGCTTTTATATGCAAGTCGTAAAAAAGAGTTGTATCAATGCTCAAATCATCTTGTTTACCCGTATAGATAAGTCGGTATGATATGTTTTTACCTTCTTCTTTTGCCGTTTCTATTGTTCTAATTAGAGGGGCTATTTTCATAAAGTTAGGTCTAGCACCTGCTACAATTGTTATTCTCATAATTTTTTCCTTGACTTTTATAAAACAAAAATACGATATTAATGCAGAATAATAAAGTTAAACAACCTCATATTAATGGTGAATCCTGAGAGGGTATTTAAACCTATTCTTTTAGGGCTATTTCTATACGTTTTTTGAGTTTAAGTTTTCCTAAATTGTCTTCGGTATTAGCAAGGTGAGTTTGGTACAACTGAGGGCTATAGTAAACTACATGATTTTAATCCTCAGTTATTGACTCAAGAAATCCACCATATCTTATGCCTGTTCTGTTATTCATAATCACATTTATACTAGCCGATTTATTTTCAAAAACTGTCAAATAAAACAGATATCGATCTTCAGGAGTTACTGTTTCGAACTTAATCCGCATTTCTTTGTCTCCTTTCTTTTCTATTTTGTAATCTTGAATAGTTGAGGTAAATATTAGTCCGTCACCTCCACCATAAGGAATACTATAAGCTCTTCCATAGTAGGGAAGATGTGAGATAACAGTATCATTTTTAATGGTTAAAGTATAAGTCGATGTTAAATTAACCATTTTTCCTGATTGAGGGTAAGCTCTTAAAACCTCTATTTTATACTCTTTGCTTTCTACTAAGTCATGAACAGAGAACTCTTTTTTACTTTGTGCTGACACTAGATTTGATAACATCAGTGAGAATAACACAAAAACAGTAGGGATAATTTTGATTCGTTTCATTTTGATGCTTTTTAGAGTTTGCTATAATAAGATAGTCAAAATTTAATCAAATCTGTATTTTACTGTGTTATTTTATGGTGTGATTTATAATAATTTAATTAAAAGTCCCCCCTAAGCATAGAGAAGCCCAACCTATTTATAAGATTGGGCTTTAGCTTAAATTAAGGAGCAATTAAGCTTTTTATCCAATGAAGGAATCTAGTTAAACATCCTTTTAAATCGACGAAAAATTTTGCTTTTAGCCGAATCTGTAGGTTTTAGATTCTTTGATTTTCCTAATTTTTCAATTTCTTTCTTTTCTTCATTTGTTAGTGTTTCAGGAACGTATAACGAAATTTTAACCAATAAATCTCCCATACCATATCCATTAATATCAGGCAACCCTTTATTTCTTAAGCGAAGGATTTTTCCTGGTTGTGTTCCTGGATCAATTTTAACTTTTACTTTGCCATCTATTGTTGGTATTTCAACAGCATCACCTAGAGCTGCAGTAGCAAAGTCTAGCAATAAATTATAAACAACATCGTTGCCATCACGCATTAATTCACTGTGAGGTTTCTCTTCAATAACAATAAGTAAGTCACCAGGAATACCATTGTGTTTACCTGCGTTACCTTTACCTCTCATAGATAATTGCATTCCGTTGGCTACACCTTTTGGTATTTGCACCGTTACGATCTCTTCACCATGAGTGATTCCTTCACCAGCACAAGCTTTACATTTATTTTTAATGATTTTTCCTTCACCATGACATGTTGGGCACGTTGTTTGCGTTTGCATATTCCCCAAAATGGTTTGTTGCGTACGAACTACAGTTCCTGAACCTTTACAAGTAGAACAAGTTTCTATGCCACTATTTCCTTCAGCACCTGAACCTTGACATACCTTACAGGGGATATACTTATTGATTTTGAACTTTTTCTCAACTCCAGTTGCGATTTCTTTTAGTGTAAGTTTGGCTTTAACGCGTAAGTCAGCCCCTCTAAATTTTCTTTTTTGTGATCCACCAGCTCCACCAAATCCGCTGAAACCACCACCAAATCCGCCGAAACCACCGAAACCACCGCCAGATTGACCTCCGAAGATATCACCAAACATAGAGAAAATATCATCCATCGACATATTTTGTCCACTAAATCCTCCAGCTCCTCCCATGCCAGCGTGACCAAACTGATCATAACGAGCACGTTTATCCTTGTCGCTTAGTACTTCATAAGCCTCAGCAGCTTCTTTAAATTTATCTTCTGCTTCTTTATTTCCTGGGTTCTTATCAGGGTGATATTGAATAGCTTTTTTCCGATATGCTTTTTTTATTTCATCATCGGTGGCGCTTTTATCAACCCCTAGAACTTCATAAAAATCTCTTTTATTTGCCATTTCTTAATTTGCTCCTTTATTTATTTACTCACCAACAACGACTTTTGCATGTCGTATTACTTTTTCATTAATGGTATATCCAGTTTGAACACAGTCAACTATTTTACCTTTCTCCTCTTCTGTTGGAGCAGGAATCACAGCAATAGCATCATGTAAATCTGTATTTAATTTTTGTCCAATTGTCTCAATGATTTGAACCCCATTGTCACCTAATATTTTGATAAACTTTTGATAGATTAAATCAACACCCTCTTTTACTGCTTCTACATCTGTTGCAGTTTTCATAGTTTCTATGGCACGTTCTAAATCATCAACGACAGGAAGAATACTGCTGATACTTTTAGCTCCCCCATTGAGAACCAGTTCAGCTTTTTCTTTCATTGTACGTTTTCTATAATTATCGAACTCAGCAGCTAAACGAAGGTATTTATCTTTTTGATCGGCAATAGACTCTTCAGCAAGCTGTAGAGCTTCTTCTAACTTTTCTTCTTTTGTTAGTTTTTTCTTTTTCTCTTTTTTAGAAGAATCCTTTTCATCTTTTTCTTTCGTATTGTCTTCTTCTTTACTCTCAAGATTTAATTCTTCTTGTTGGTTTTCAGATTCAACCTTTATATCTTCCTCTTTATTTTGCTCTTTTCTTTTTTTATCACTCATAATAACTTATCTAATATTATATCTTTATATAAACACTATGACTACTCTCATACTAGCAAATACTTTGCCATACTTTTCTTTATGCTAGAAAAAGATGTTAAAACACAAGAAAGTGCCAAACTGTCACTCTGAGAAGAGTAAAGATGGTTATTGATAAATTAGTTTGAAGGAGTTACCCTCATCGAAAATGTCTTTCCCTATAGTGGTTAGCTTATTACCAGTTGCAATAACATGGTTAAGAGCTTTACATCCTAAAAACACTCCATATTCTAGTGCAACCATTGAAGAAGGTAAAATAAGATCTCCATTTAATCTGATACAGTTGCTAAAAGCGCGTTGCCCAATCACTTCAAGTTGACTAGGGAGTTTTACATCTAACAAATATGTTTTTTGTGAAAAAGTAAATTCTGGAATTACTTTAGTTGATGTTTTTTCAATATCAACAGATACCAAATTAGGCATATAGTTCCTTATTAGCTTAAAGTCAACCTCATCTAGTTTTCCTTCAATAGTTAAAAAGTTTACTTCGCTAGGTTGAATTCCTAAATTCAATAACTCATTACCTAAATTACTTGATTCTGATATTTTGATATCAGCATATATAGGATAACCTTCTAATATAGCATAGGATTTCCATTGGGCATTCATCCTGTAATTATCACTACAACCTAAAGGAACAAAAATAGCAGCATTCGTGTTTTCTAAAGCTTCGGATAATAGGTTAGGAGCCTTTTTCTTTCCTATTTCTATTATTTTCAAATTGGTGCAGTTTTTTAATGCCCCATCTTCTATATTTCGTATTTTTTCAGAAAACACAACACGTTTTAATGAGCTTTTTCCTATCCACTTTCCGTTAATGGATTTGCAAAAAGCATAAGCAGGAATACAATTTTTAGGATATACATAGAGATTGTCTGGAGAGGTTCCTCCTTTTCCTGTATGCATTCTAATTTCTGCATTTGATATATCAAGAACCGTTAAATTTTTGAATTCATCTCTTAGATGTCTAAAGTCTACTGCATTAATATTTCCTGTAAGGGTTAAATGAGTAATTTCATTACCTTCATTTTCGGTCAAATAGGTTACTAAGGTTCCTGCCTTAATGACATGTATCTTTTTTGCTAATTGTGCATAACTGTCATTTACGGATAATAGAAGAATAGTAAGCAAGAGTATATGTGATAATTTATTTTTCATTATGCTAGTATGAAGTTAAGTACACAAACATACAAAAAATGAAAATATAAAAATATATCTTATTTACTTTTATTGTCCTTTTAAGTAGTTTTATATTTAAGTTTGAAAGTGTGTTTTTTATAATATGATAAATTGATGAAAAATAGAAGATGTTCATTACGAAAAATAAATTTTGGAAGTAAAAGATTTATTAAAGGCTTAAAAGCTATATGGAGTATAGTTGCTTTTTTTGTGTTGTTTTTCCTTTTCACCTCTATTTTTTACTCTCTACTTAAGTTAGCATTTGATGTCAGCTTAAACTATATCACAGCGTATCAAAGTGAAATACTAGAGACATTTCATCCTTTTTTAGCAACTCTTTTATCTGTAATTGTATCGACAACTATTATTAAATATACTCTTTATAGAAGCACTTTACATATAAATTTGAAGATGGGGAGCTTGGTGAAAAGCTTTCTCTTTGGAGGGGGATTTGCTATTTTAATCTATACCATTAGTTCTCTGATTTCTCTATCTGCTGGGTGGCTAGATATTATTAGTGTAAAAGCCAACTATGATCTCTTAGTTTTAAGTTTTGTGTTTTTTCTTTTTATATCCTTATCTGAAGAAGTAATGTTTAGAGGAGTTATACAACAAATTTTAATGGATGTACCTATGAATAAAATGGTGTCTCTATGTATAACTGCATTTCTATTTATGGCTTTACATTTAGGTAATCCAGGTATAAGTTGGTTACCCTTATTAAACATCTTTTTAGCTGGTGTTCTATTAGGTGTATCGATGCTTTATAGTCGCAATTTATGGTTTCCTATCAGTTTTCACTTGTTTTGGAATTGGTTGCAAGGTCCCATATTAGGATATAAAGTAAGTGGTATGACACTATTCACACCACTTATAAAAACAAAGCAACTTGGATCGAGTTGGGTTACAGGTGGTTCCTTCGGATTTGAAGGAACCTTGATTTGTACAGTACTACTTGTAATTGCTATTGTTATTTTGTTTCTTGTTTTTGAAAAAGTCAGTAAATCGACTACTGATTTACACCAATCATAGTGAGTTGAATTCGTTTTCTATCTATATCAATACTTAACACTTTTACTTGTACATGCTGATGAATAGAGACCACTTCAGTAGGATCAGTTATGAATCGCTCAGCTAATTGAGATAAGTGGACTAATCCATTTTCTTTAATTCCTATATCAATAAAAGCCCCAAAGTTGGTGATATTGTTGACAATTCCAGGTAAAATCATTCCTTCTTTAAGGTCTTCTATATTTCTGATGTTTTTATCAAACTCAAAAACTTTAATGGTTTCTCTTGGGTCTCTTCCGGGTTTATCCAATTCGTCTAAAATGTCTGTTAATGTAGGCAAGCCCACAGTATCTGTTGTATAGCGTTCAAGTTCTATTTTTTTTCTCAGCGATTTATCTTTAATTAAATCGGTTACAGAACAGTTTAAATCATTTCCCATGGATTGTACAATAGAATAACTTTCTGGGTGTACAGCCGTATTATCTAATGGATTATCAGCATTAGGGATGCGTAAGAAACCAGCACATTGCTCAAATGTTTTCTCTCCCATTCGAGGTACATTTAATAGCTCTTTTCTGGATTGAAAAGGACCATTTTGAGTTCTGTAATCCACAATGTTTTGAGCTAGTTGAGGACCTAAACCAGATATATAAACTAAAAGATGCTTACTGGCAGTATTAAGATTGACTCCTACGGCATTAACACTACTTTCTACAGTTGTGTCGAGTGCATTTTTAAGTTTTGTTTGGTCAACGTCGTGTTGATATTGCCCTACACCGATAGATTTAGGGTCTATTTTAACTAATTCAGCAAGAGGGTCCATTAAACGTCGTGCAATAGATACAGCACCACGAACCGTTACATCATATTCAGGAAACTCCTCACGCGCTATAGCTGATGCTGAGTAGATTGATGCCCCTTGTTCACTAACTGTGAAAACTTGAACTTTTCTATCGAAAGATTGACTAGTTACAAAAGATTCGGTTTCTCTACTTGCTGTTCCATTACCTATAGCGATGGCTTCTATATTGTATGCTTCTACTAATTTACGTAGGGTAGAGGCTGCTTGTTTTCTTTTAGAAACGGGAGGGTGAGGATAGATGGTTTCATTGTGTAACAGATCTCCCTGAGCATCTAAACAGACCACTTTACAGCCAGTTCTGAAACCAGGATCTATTCCTAATGTTCTTTTTTGACCCAATGGAGGAGCCAATAATAATTGTCTAAGGTTCTCAGTGAAAACACGAATTGCTTCATCATCGGCACGTTCTTTAGCCTTGTTTGTAGTTTCTGTTTCAATAGAAGGTTTTAATAATCTTTTATAGCTATCGATAACAGCTTTTTCTACCTCTTTACTTGCTTCATTATTTGCTTTTACAATGCGATGGACTAATTGATTAATTATTTCCTCATCATCGGGAGATATAGAAACTCGTATAACACCCTCTTTTTGTGCTCTTAAAATAGCTAAAATTTGGTGAGAAGAGCATTTATCTAAGGGTTGATTAAATTCAAAATAATTTTTGTATTTAGCTCCCTCTTCTTCTTTTCCTTTGATTAATTGAGTTGAAACTAGTGCCTTTTTATTGAAGAAAGCTCTTACTATTTGCCTTATTTTAGAGTCTTCATTGACTTGTTCTGCTATAATGTCTCTTGCACCACTTAATGCATCATCAGTAGTTTGTACCTCATCCGATAGAAATTTATCTGCTTCTTGGGTTATAGATACTGATTTTTGCTCTAGCAATAAATTAGCTAAGGGTTCAAGGCCTAACTCTCTAGCTTTTTCAGCCCGAGTTCGTCTTTTGGGTCGATAGGGTAAATAAATATCTTCTAAAGTCGTACTATCCCATGTGGTTTCAATTTTCTTTTTTAGTTCAGGAGTTAATTTCTCTATTTCCGTTAATGTATTAAGAATAGTTTCTTTACGTTTCTCTAATTCTATTAATCGGTTATACTCTGTTTCAATAGATTTTATTTGAACTTCATCTAATCCACCCGTTGCTTCTTTTCGGTAACGACTGATAAACGGTATTGTAGCTCCTGCTTTCAATAATTTTAAAGTTCCTGAAATCTTTAGGTGTGGTAGCCCTGTTTGAGATGAAATTAAAGGTATAAATAGATTCATTAGTATATTAATTTATCAATAATTAGATGTACAAATGTAGGAATAATATCTATTTAATAGACTTTTTTAATCCATAGAATAAATTAAAGTTAAATCACTCCAAAATGCTATATATATGTAAAATAAATTTTGCTTTGTGTTGTATTTGTTTCTAATTTTACATTAATCTTACATAAACATAAAAAAAACAACTATGAGAAAGTTTACCTCAAATGTCTTTACAGCAGTTCTATTCCTTTTTATGGCTACTATAGTGTCAAGCTGTAAAAGTGGTAATAGTGAAGATAGCCAAGCCTTTTTATCTACTGTTAAAGGGTTAGAAAAAACGCTAAGCGATAGTATATCAACTGATCCGAATGTGGTTAAAGTAATCGCATATCATACGTATAGAGCACAAACACAAGCTGAGACTTCTCAGATAAAAGAATTAGCTAAAACAACAGTAAATACTGGTAAACGTCAATACTTTTTCGCTACAGATGGTTCTTTTTACCGTGTTTATTTTCCTATTACAGACGCAATTATTAAATACGACCAAAGAAACATTCCTACAGATATTAATGGGGCTCTAGTTTCCGTGAATCCAGTTCACGATTTAAGTATTGTAGAATTAGCTGGAAAATATGGAAAACAAACTGAAGAAGCTAAAGAAGCAAAACAGGAGCGTCCTATACAAATGTTGCGTGAAGCTATTCCTGCTGAAAAAAAAGTAGGCTCTTCTATTCATACTGATTCAAAAATTGTAGTTTTTAATTTAGGAGAAAGAAAACTAGGGGATAAAATAGTTTGGTAATAAAAAACATAGTACACAATAAAAAAAGCTCGCTGAGATATTCTATTTTAGTGAGCTTTTTTTATTATATTATTTTAATTTTGAATTATGGAGAAAGGCTATATTCATCTTTATACAGGTAATGGGAAAGGAAAAACTACTGCAGCTTTTGGATTGGCAATAAGAGCCTTGTGTTCGGGTAAAAGTGTTTATATAGGTCAGTTTGTTAAATCTATGCAATACAATGAAACAAAGATTGAACGTCTATTTAGTAAAATAAAAATAGAACAATTGGGTAGAGGATGCTTTATAAGTAAAAGTCCAGATGCTTCCGATATCCAATGTGCTGAAGACGGTTGGATTCGTTGTTGTGATTTATTGTTCCGAGGAGATTATGATGTTATCGTTTTAGATGAATTGGCTGTGGCAGTCCATTTAGGTTTAATCTCTATTGATGAAGTTATAGCAGGTTTAAAGAGAAGACACCCTAAAGTAGAAATTGTGATTACAGGACGTTATGCAGCCCAAGAATTAATAGATATTGCTGATTTAGTAACCGAGATGCATGAGGTTAAGCATTATTATACACAAGGTGTATTATCGCGTAATGGTATTGATAAGTAGTTTTTCTACCAAAAGTCTAACCTGTGTAAGGTCTTAGTCAAGTAGGGGGGATGCCCTAGTCAAGCAGTTCACATGCCCTAGACCTTTAAGTTATCTGTATTAAAAGCATATTATTTATATGAGCTTACGTCTTTATATAACTACTTTATCTGTTTGAAAACCAAATAATAAAAACTCCATACTATAGCTAGTGGTGAGTTAAAAACAATAACTAGGCATAAGAATGTAAACCACTCATCCAGTAATTTACTCCAAAGTAAGTCATAAGAACAGCTAGAAACGCTATTACTGTAAGTAAATTAAACGCCCATTCTTTTTTATTCATTTTAAATAATTGGGTATGAGTAACTAATGTATATACTAAAATAGTAATTAATGCCCATGTTTCTTTAGGGTCCCAACCCCAATATCTTCCCCAGGACTCGTTAGCCCAGACAGCACCAGCAAAAGTTCCTAAAGTTAAAAGAGCTAATCCAATGTAAACGGAAAGCTCATTAATAATAGATAGTATTTCTATGCGTTGTAATAGGAAAGAAGATTTATGAATACTTCTGGTATTAATAAAATAAAGAATAGTGTTTGTTAATCCTAAAAAACAACTAATTCCTAGAAATCCATAAGCAGAAACTATAATGGCAACATGAATGGAAAGCCAATGCGATTTGAGTACGGGTATTAAAGTACCTATGGCCGGATTTAGCCAATTAAATGAGGCTACTAATAAGGTGATACCTCCGAATAAGAGAGTAAGGCCATAAGTTATGTCACTGAATTTTCTCAGTAATAAACCAGAACCAATGGTAATCCAGGCAATATATATCATGGTTTCATAGGAGTTGCTCCAAGGTGAATAACCTGCAATATATCCCCTAAGTATAAGACCGAATGTATGTAAGATAAAAAATAGACAAGTAATGGCAACAAAAGAGTTGAATATAAACTTATTCTGTATTCTTTTTTGAGTGAATAATGCAATAAAAGAGTATAATAAAACGAATGAAGCTAGTATTAAATAGGCTAACTTACATACATTAAAAGGATCAAGTTTATTGTATAGTAGTTCAGCTTTAATCTTGTTAAAGTCAATAGTGAAAAGACTATTTTCTTTTTGGTATTGGGCAATAGCTTCGAGTGTGGTATTTGCTTGATACCAGTTGTTTTCTTTATAAGCTATGTCAAGAGCCTGTTTATAGTTGTTGAATAATGTGTGTATTTCTTCTTCTATTTTTTTAGAATCATGAGGTAAAATTTCACTAGGAGCATGCCAACTTTTATTATCATCCTTTCTGTTAGGGAAAATAGTTAGTCTTTCTTGTGTAATGAGTTGATTGAAAATGTAAATTTGTTCGTTTAATTTTAAGAACTCTTTATCAAAGGCACTATATTCATTAGTGGATTTTCTTTGAATGCGTTCTAAATGCATAGTTAATCTATATTCACCTTTTGTTGTGAAAAAATCAATGTAAGCCGCCTTTTTTTGCAAATCAAATTCCTGTGCTAACGCTTTACTTTCTATTGTAAATAACTTTTTATGCATCCACAGATCGGGAAATAGAGTAACTTCCAGTAAAAACTGAACGGGAGAAACTCCTTCAACAGAAGTTGATTTAAATAGTTTACGAGTAACTTCAGAGGCAAAGGTTTGTATAGGCATCATTCTTCCATCGTTTGAAAGCATAGGAAGTGCTGCAAAATAGTCTAAGTGTTCCTTTAATGTTGCTGATTTTTGAATTTCTATTGTTTTTTTTGTGTTTCCATAGGTAGATTGGGTAGTCAAATTAACACAAAAAACAAAGAGCAGTAGGGGGGTAATATGTTTTGTTTTGTGCTTTAACAATCTAATTAGCGATCTGAATTTTGAATGTTTGTGGAAAAAAAACAGAAGAAAACCAATTAAAAGTATGCTATATCCAGTGTAAGTAACTTTTCTGCCTAAAGTATCTTTACTAACAGAAATAATAGTTCCTTTTTCATCATCGTCGTATGAAGATTGGAAAAGTCTGTATCCTTGATAATCAATAATTTTATTCATTTCAAGAAGTTCTTGTTGCTTTTTTTGTGAGTGTTTATCTTCTATGATTAAGTAGCTCTGGTAAGAAGAGGGAGTGTTTGATCCTGGATAGTTAGTTAATACAAACTTTTCTAAATGTAAAGTAAAAGGAAGTTCTTTGTAGTATTCAGCTTTGTTTGTTCGTATTAAAAATTGATCAGTATTTTTACTTTCTCTTATATGAATGCTCCCTTCTACAGAAAACAAATGAGTTATACTAGCACCGATAAGAATAATAACCAATGCAAAATGGATGCATAAAAAAGCAATCTTTTTTTGTTTTAGATAGGATGTGTTTTTTAATAAAAAGAAAAAGTTAATGACCAGTAGAATTAGAATAAATGTAGTAAGAGGAGAGTAGTAAATTGCAATTTTAGCCATATCTAAACTTACATAGTGGTTTACTAGTGTCCCTAATATCAATAGTATAGTATAAATTGATAGTAAAACGATTGATGTTTTTTTAGAAGAGAAAAAACTTTTGAATCCCATAACAATAGGTATTATATCATATGTGTTTTTATATCAAAGAATAGGCAGTAATCTATAAATAAGAATACTGCCTACTACAATTATTCGGTTTACTAATGAAAAATTATGCTAGTTCCCACTGCTCACGTAATAGTTTTATAGCTTCAGGAACTACAATATTTCTATCACCTTGACATCCACATTCAAAGCTGATGTATTTATTGTAGTTAAGCATTTTTAATCCTGTAAATCCATTAATATAGTTGTCTGCTTCACCATCTTCACCTGGCATACTTCTTCTTTTTCTACTAGCAATATGTACATGTTGTAGATACTCATTACCTGCAGATATGAAAGCACCCATATCGGAGGTTTCTTCAGCAGTCATGTGCCAAAAATCGCCCATACATTTTACACCTGGATTATTGATATCTCTACAAATAGATGCAGCATCTGCTACTTGTCTCATATAAAATGCTTCATTTCTATTTAAAGGTTCAAAAATAACAGTTGTTCCATGTTTTGTAGCAAAAGAACCCAACTTGTCAAACTCTTGGCACAAGAAATCTCGTGTTTCTTGTGTGTGAGGCATAACTGGTTGTTGGTGATTAAAAGCAGGTACTATAATAACACCTACTGATTCTAACTGACCTGCGGCAATTAATATTTCGTGCATAGTATCTATGCATTTTTGTCTTACCTCGGGTTCAGTAGAAAGAATAAATCCATCAAATCCAGCACATATAGCACTCACTTTTATATTTCGTCCATTCAGAGCAGTCTGTATCTCTTCTACACGATCTTTAAGCCCCCATCCTCCAGGTTCAAATCCAACGACTCCATGCTCTTCCATGAAGTCGAATTTTTCATTTAAATTTTCACCTGGAGCGATTCCCTCTTGAAAAGAAAGCTTTAATTCAGCTGAGCTATTTTCTTTTTCTATACTCTTAGGGCT
>JAAYSY010000295.1 GCA_012518235.1 Bacteroidales bacterium | reverse complement strand
TGTGGAGCCAATAAAGATAGTTATGGTGGCGGAGTGAACAGAGAGAGCTACGCTTACCCATTTATACATGATAATTTTGAAAAGGAGTTCGGAAATATGAAATTTGATGTGATTATAGGGAATCCACCGTATCAATTGGAAGATGGTGGAGAAAGCACAAGGTCATCGGCAATTTATGACCTTTTTATAAATAAATCTTTAGAACTTAGTCCTAAATATATAACAATGATAATTCCTTCAAGATGGATGACAAACAACGCTGCAGGAATTAGTGAGAGATGGACAAAAAAGATTCTCAATGACAAGAGAATAAAAATCATGAATGACTATGAAAGTTCTGTTGGTTTATTTAATGGAGTAAGTGTCTCTGGTGGTGTTAATTATTTTCTTTGGGATAAAACTTATAATGGTCCATGTGAGTATTCATTCAACTATAAAAATGGTGAAATTATTTCCAAAAAAATAAATTTAAACTCTTTTGATTCTAATATTTTAATTAGAGATTTAAAATTGCACAGTATAATAGAAAAAGTAATAGCAAAAGAAGGGAACTATCATCTTTCTGACAAAAATAATTTTTCTTATTATGTAAGTCCTGTTTCTTTTTTCGGGAAAGGAAAACAGTTTTTGACAAATTGGAAGGGATATAAAGACCATAAATCAAATGAATTTAATATAAAATATTATTTAGGAAGTAAAGGTCATAAAAGTAATTATGGCTGGGTTAAGGAAAGTCAAGTTTTAAATGGAAAAAATAAAATCAATAAAAATAAAGTTTTTATTAAGGCTGCTACAGATCTTTCTAAACTTGATGGGAACGTTTTTTATGGAGAACCAAATAGTGTTTGTTCTCAAACATATTTAGTTATAGGACACAATGAAGATAAAGATTTAACAAAAGAAGAATGTTTCAATATAATTTCTTATATTAGCACTAAATTTTTTAGATTATTGTTAGAGACAAAAAAAACAACTCAACATGGCTCTAGGAAAGTCTATCAATTCGTACCTCTCCAAGATTTCAGCAAACCTTGGACAGATGAAGAACTTTACAAGAAATACAAGTTAACTCAAGAAGAAATAGATTACATTGAGGGAAAAATAGCTACGATGGAATGAGATTATCAGACTGAAAGGAGGTGATAATAATGAAGGATTTAACTGGCAATATAGAGAAAGACTCAAACATTATTCTGAAGGATCTTGTTGATGGAGCTTTTAACATAAAAAATGTAAATGAATTAGAGGATTATGTTAAAGCTAGAAAGACTCTGGGGAACGATAGCATTTCTAATGATTACTTAAAAAGTATTTTTGAAGAATTAGAAACTAACGGCTTCATCTCCTCCAAAGGATCCGATGTTGTAAAAAGATTTGTTGATGGCGGCTGGTGTTTAAACCCTATAACTTTGACAGAAAAAGGTAGAAATAAAGTTAAAATGTCTTCAGTTATAAAAGACTCTTCTGTTTATAAAGCTGCAGAGACAATCAAAGGTATTTTAAAGTAGCTTTACATGTGTGTTGATACTCTTGATTAAATATTGGGAGTGAATGGAAGCATAAGTTAATTCAAGGGAAAGTAGATTACATTGAAAATAACATTGATGAAATGATTTAAGGAGGTGATTAAGTTGAATTTTGAAGTTCTGATTGAAGTTAATGAAGACATCTTCTATTTAGGTGAGGTTAAAAAAGAAATTTACCACATCTCTGAGGAAGATATAAATGGGCGCAAATTCGATGTTCAATTTAATCTTAATGAATTAACAAATTTAAGCATATTAAGAGAAATTAATTCCAATAATGATTATGTTCTTTACTTTGTGGCTGATGACAATGTAAATAAGACAGAAAAATCAAAGTTGAAAGCTTCTAATGGATTAATCTTGCAAATGAACCCATTTAAAGTAACAACTGAAGAAGAGAAGAAAAAGATACAGTCAATTTTAAATCAATAACATAACGCCTATACAAAGGAGAATCATTATGGACAATAGTGCCAATGTCAACTTCAGATAACTGATGACACCAAAGAAAGCAATGCTCACTAGTTAACCTTTGAGCTTGCTAGTAGATTAAATAAATGAATGGAAAAGAACCTGTAATGGGTTCTTTTTTTGTTGGCTAAAGTTGACTGGGTGAACTGAGATTACCTAATGAGAATGGTTAGCAAAGAATGACTTATATGGTATAATATGAATAATGAATTAAACAAGCTTTAGGAGGCTTGCTAGGTTGACTTAGTTGACATTTGATACCTGATTAGATGATATTAACAATGAACAATATATTTTTACTTTAAAGGGAGGTATTTTCATGGATAGCTTGTTAATAGAGTTGTTAGTTACAGTATTTCTTGGTCCACTTGGGGTTCATAAATTTTTAAATAAGGAGTTGGGTTTGGGAATAGTTTATCTTTTTACCGGTGGGTTATTTGGAATAGGTTGGTTTGTAGATATAGTTAAAGTAGTAATTAAAATGATTAATGGTGAGATTCAAAACAATCAGCCTAAGTCAAGTAATGACTTTAACCAACAAAGACCACATATACATCCACAAACAAATGGTCAAACCCAATCACAAAATATGAATCAACCAAATGTATATGTAGAAGAAAATAGAGTAAAAACTACTTGTGAATATTGTGGAGAAACCAATGATATAGAAAACAAACAATGCTATAATTGTGGAGCATCGTTAAGCAATAAGTATTAAAATAATATTTAAAGGAGGTATAAAATGAGTATAGTTAAAGCTGTTATTGATTCTACAAGGGGAACCTTTGCTGACCAATATAAAGAGATTGTCAATTGCAATGATATGGGAATGAATATATTAGTTAGAAAAGGAACTGTAGTCAGAAATGTATTTGGCTTTAATAGAGGTACAAATAATGTAATAACTGATGGTAGTGGTATTATAGTTAATGAAGGACAATGTGTAATTATAGTAGAAAATGGTGAGATTATAGATTTCTGTGATGAACCAGGAAAATATATTTACAATAATGATGTGGCACCATCTATGTTAACTAGTGGACTTGAAGGGTTCTCAAAAACATTGTCTACAATTAACCAAAGGATAAAAACTGGTGGCCAGGCTGACAACGACCAACGAGTTTACTATGTGAACACAAAAGAGTTAATGGATAATAAGTTTGGTGTTGGAAGAGTTCCATTCAGAGATGGAGAATTTGATTTTACAATCAAAATTAGTGCGTACGGCAAATATTCATACAGAATTACAGACCCTGTAGCATTTTTTACTAATGTAATAGGCAATATAGATAATGAGTTTAATAGAAGTAAAATTGATGGCCAGCTTAAAGCTGAGGTGCAATCAAGACTCCAACCTGCATTAGGTAGAATATCTAGGCTCAAAGTATCTTATGACCAATTACCATTACTTACAGAAGAAATAGCTGAGGAGTTAAATAAACAACTCATGAATGATTGGGTTACTAAAAGAGGTATATCTATAGAGTCTTTTGCAATATCTTCAGTTACACCAGATGATGAAAGTGCTAAGCTTATTGAGGAATTCCAGGCGAGCCGAGTTTACACAAATGCCAATATGTTAGGTGCAAGGTTGGGAACAGCACAAGCAAGTGCTATGGTAAATGCCTCTAGTAATAGTAGTGGAGCAATGAACGCATTTATGGGGATGAATATGGCACAAAGTGCCGGTTCTTCATTTAATGTTGCTGAATTATTATCTGTAGAAGAAAAACAAGTTAGAAAAGATAGCTGGAAATGTAATTGTGGTACAGACAATACTGGAAAGTTCTGTTCAGAGTGTGGGGTAAAACGAGTCGACCTCAACGGAACTTGGATATGTAATTGTGGAAATGAAAACAAAGGTAAATTTTGTTCAGAGTGTGGAAGCACTAAAATGCTTTAAAAGTAAGAAAGAACCCTTATTAATACGGGTTCTTTCTCATATAACTTTGTTCATGTC
>JAAYSY010000055.1 GCA_012518235.1 Bacteroidales bacterium | reverse complement strand
TGACTTTATTCGTGCCAAAAGTTTATTGGCAATAGAAACTAATAGCATCTGCCCTACCTTTGAAAACAATCAACTCATTCATTGGACCGAAGCGATTCATCCTCTATTGGCTAAGTCATTAGCAAAGAACAATAGAAAAGTAGTTCCTCTAGATATAACATTAAACAAAGATCAACGCCTATTATTAATCTCTGGTCCTAATGCGGGTGGTAAGTCAGTCTGTCTAAAAACAGTGGGATTATTACAATATATGCTTCAGTGTGGCTTATTAATTCCAGTACACGAGAACAGTGTTGCAGGGCTCTTTGAATCGCTTTTTATTGATATCGGCGATGAACAATCGATAGAAGACGACTTGAGTACGTATTCATCTCATTTAACCAATATGAAGATGATGCTAAGAAAAACGGATGTCAAAAGTCTGATTTTGATCGATGAGTTTGGTGGGGGTACAGAACCTCAAATTGGAGGTGCTATTGCCCAAGCCATACTCAAACGACTAAATGAACGAAAAACATTTGGTGTAATTACCACACACTATCAAAACCTAAAGTTTTTTGCTGAAGATAACGAGGGTATAGTCAATGGAGCGATGCTTTATGACAGACATCGTATGGAAGCTCTTTATCAACTACAAATTGGGAATCCAGGTAGTTCTTTTGCTGTTGAAATAGCGCGCAAAATAGGTCTGCCTGAAGATGTTATTCAAGAGGCTTCTGAATTAGTGGGTACAGAATATGTTAATGCGGATAAGTATTTACAAGATATTGTTAGAGATAAGCGATATTGGGAAAGAAAACGTTCAAATATTCGTCGTCAAGAACGTCAATTAGAGAACTCTATCAATCGATACCATAGTCAATTAGAAGATCTCAATAATCGTGAAAAAGAGATTATAAATAAAGCGAAAGAAGAGGCTCAACGGATGCTTAGTGAATCGAATGCAAAAATAGAAAATACCATTCGATTAATTAAAGAAAAACAAGCAGAAAAAGAACAGACAAGAAAGGTACGTGCAGATTTAGAACAACACAAAAAAGAAGTTGAGCAGTTTTCCATTAAGGAGCGCGATAGTAAAGTTGCTCGTAAAATGGAACAAATCATTGCTAGACAAGAACGCAAAGCTCAACGAAAAAAAGAAAAAGGACAAAATGCTCCACAATTAGTTACTCCTTCAATAACTAAAAAACACCAGTTAGGGGTTGGTGAAATTGTACGTATTAAAGGACAAAATACTTCTGGTGAAATAATTGATATTAAAGACAATAATGCAGTTGTTCTATTTGGTCAAATAAAGATGAATGTCAAGCTTAACCGACTAGAACGAACTGATGTTAAACCGCAACACGAGCAATATACTAAAGCTACTTATGTCAGCGAGCAAACACAAGAACATATTCATGACAAGAAACTAGATTTCAAACAAGAAATAGACGTTCGTGGAATGCGGGGAGACGAAGCTTTACAAGCCGTGACTTACTTTATTGATGATGCTGTTATTGTAGGTGTTAATAGAGTGCGTATTTTACATGGTACAGGAACAGGAATTCTCCGTTCTTTAATTCGACAACAAATGGAGGCTTCTCCTATTGTAAAAAGATATTACGACGAGGATATCCGATTTGGTGGAGCAGGTATTACTGTTGTTGAACTCTGATAAACTTTGTTTATAGCTTAACTTTCACAAAAATCAATTGTAAGCCTCCTATATTACATTATCTTTGTTTATCACAATACAAAAGAACGTATAATATAGGAGTTATGGTTAATAATCTACTAATTGAAAAACTAAGCTATAATGGGGATTATACAACCCCCACCACTGTTCAACTTGTTTCTTACTCTGCCGATAGTTGTAATAAAATAGATCTAGATCCCTTAAAAAAAGAAGAATTTCACTATTCTCCAGATATAACCTATTGGATTAATGTGGATGGATTAAATCAAGAAGAAACTATTGAAGCAGTTGCAGAAAGTGTAAATCTAAACTTTCTGTTAATTCAAGATATTCTAAATGTTCATCACCCTACTAAAATAGAAGAATACGAAGATTTCTTAATGATTATTCTAAAGTATTTTATACAAGATGACGAAGGCGATTATATTCCACTCCAAATCTCTCTTATTTTAGGAGAGAATTATTTAATTACGTTTTCTGAGAAACATCACCCTTTTATGGATGATATCTATTTTGCTATTCAAGAGGACATATTCCATATCAGAAGTCGTGGAGCCGATTATCTACTCAGTGTAATAATTAATAGCATTATTTGGAATCATACGTCTGCTATATTAGATATTAATGATGATCTAGATGATTTAGAGGAAGATTTACTATCTATAAACTCCACTAAGAATCAGGGAGCCGATATACAAACTATTCGTCGTCAATACCTAGAAATGAAGAAAGCTATTCTTCCTCTAAAAGACCAATATGCCAGACTTTTTAGAGCAAATCACAACTTAATATCCGTTCAAAACAAAGCATTTTTTAATGATGTAAATGACCATTTACAATTTGTTCTGCAAAACATAGAGTTATGCAGGGAGACATTAGCCTCATTAGTTGACTTATACATCTCTAATAATGATTT
>JAAYSY010000294.1 GCA_012518235.1 Bacteroidales bacterium | reverse complement strand
TATTAGTTTATAGAATAAGCCTATTAGTATTATTTATTACCTTTTCTCATATAATCTCTTTTTCCTTTAAACAACAATTTAGTTTTAAACCTTGAATTAAATAAAGGGTGCCAAAAGTCAAGAATGGGTAAGCTTAAAATATAGTTTCGTTTGTATCCTAATATATGTATGCTTTTATTTATAATATAACTTTGCGTGAAAAATCTCAGGAACCATAGTCCTGCAAATAATCCAGATCCTATAAAATTTTGAATATAAATAGTCCAAGATATACCACCAACAATTGTTATATAAAAAAACACTCTAGTAAAAGTCTCAAAGGCTAAAGCATATTTTTGTTTTCCTTTATAGAAAAAAGAAGACAAGATATAGTTTTGCTTTTCATTTTTCCAATAATGATTTTGATCCTTAAAATTGTATGTTAGAATAGACTCAGGAGATAGTTCTACTCTTGTATTAGTTGAAGAAACTGTTTGATTTATAAATAGATCATCTTCACCTCTAAGAAGATTTAAATGCGATGAATATCCTTTCAGCTGATAAAACAGTTCTTTTCTATAGGCTAAGTTTTTCCCATAACCCTTATAAGGTTTTTTACTTATGGCTAAACTAAGATATCGTATAGCATCAAAAGATGAGTCATAAATCATTTTTTTGTTTTTCCAATTATTCACTTCTTTGAAGTTTCCATAGCCTAATACAATATCGGTGGATAAAGTAAAGTTTCGAGCCATGTTTTTTAACCATTGGTTACTGGTAGGGCAGTATCCAGGCTCAGTAAAAACTATCCACTCATAATGACTGGCTTTAACACCTAAAGTTAAAGACAGTTTTTTTCGACTAATATAACGTGCTGTTTTTGGAGTGAAGCTAAAATAGAGATGATTATATTGAGTTTTAAGATTTTCTAAAAGCTCATCTGTTGATTCATCCTCACTAGAGTCAGTACTATCGTTGATTACAATAACCTCATATTGGGGATAGTCTTGCTCTAGTAATAAAGGTAACTGTTTGGCTAGTTTTTCTGTTGCATCATCTGCACTTATTATGATGGATAAAGGGGGATAAGATTCATCATACGAAGTTTTTCCTTTGATACTGGCTTTTCTATTGCGAATTAACTGAGAATATAGTGCTAGGAAGTATATCAGTTGAATAATGAAAAGCACTAAAGCTCCTAAGAAAATATAATTTTCCAGTGATAAAGACTCAAAATTCATATTACGTAATTCTATAAGTTTCAAACAGACAAAAATAGCTATTCTTTCTCTAAAGAATCTATAGGTTGCTTAACTTCTTTGACTTTTTCTTTTTTATGCCTCAAATAATCATTTTTAAAGATGTCAATGCATAGAATCAAAAAGGAAAGTAGAGCTGGTCCAAAAATTACACCAACAAAACCAAAGAGTTGTAATCCAACAATAACACCAAAAACTGTAATTAATGGATGTATATTAGCCATTTTTTTTTGGAGCATAAGACGAATCAAATTATCGCATTGAGAAATTATGATAGCCCCATAAAGTGTCAATCCGATAGCATTAAACCAATCAGAATGAAGAGCAATGTATGCAACACAGGGAACCCAAACCAGTGAAGTTCCAACAATAGGTATAATAGAAGCGAAGGCTGTTAATAAAGCAAATAAAAGGGGACTTGACACATTAAAAATAGAGTATCCTATAAATGCAATGGTTCCTTGAATAAGGGCTAGTAGTGGAATGCCTATAGTATTAGAACGGATAATCAAGTGTGTATTATGGATTAAAGAATTTTTGTTTTTGTTTGAAAAAGGTAATAGGTCTTTAATGTATTTTTCCATCTTTCTCCCTCCAAGCAGCAAAAAGAAAAGAACAAAAATGAGCATGATAAGGTTAATAGTAAATCCACTAACACCTGTCATTATTCTTTCACCTATTTTTGATAATAGAGAAGCTAGAAAAGATAAACTTTCGTTACTTAGAATATCAAATCCTGATTTTAGCTTGATTAAATAAACCATCTCTTCTAATGGCTCCATAATAAACTGAGTATCAAAACTGATGCTTTGTATTTTAGTTATTCCTAACCAGATAAGAAGAGATAAAGGGATAAGAAAAACTAATACGACCTCTGATGTAATCAGAAAAGCACTAAGTTTTTTGTTTAGTTTTTTCTTTTCCGTTAAAAAAAACATTTGTTTTCTCACCAATATATAGATAGTACATGCACCTAAAATACCATTAAGAAAAGGAAGTATTTTAAAGAAGATAATAATTCCTAAAACTAATATGACCATTAATAATGACCTTCTCCAATATCTTTCTTCAGCCCCAATCATAGAATAATTTGTTTATATAATATGT
>JAAYSY010000293.1 GCA_012518235.1 Bacteroidales bacterium | reverse complement strand
TCACATCCATTAGGGTAGTGTTCCATTAAGTAATTATAGGCAATACCACAAGCTACAATTCCTATCGTTTTATTATCTCCCTCATTATAAGAGTTAAAAGTTGATTTTTCTGACTCTTTATCAAATAATAATTGCTTTTCTAGAAGTGCTTGGTATCTTTTTCGAGCAATACCAGGTAGTAATATGAATTGTTTAGGGTCTTTGCTATATGAAATTTCATTTTCTTTTAGCATCTTTTTTACCACAACACCCGATCGTGAGTGAGCGAGTCTAGTTACAATGCGAAGTAATACAGGAACTCCCATTTGCTCAGATAATTGTAGCCCATAATAGGTCATATCATAAGCTTCTTGTTGGTTGCTAGGTTCAAGAATAGGAATTAAAGCAAAATCGCCATAAAAACGGCTATCTTGTTCGTTTTGAGATGAGTGCATACTAGGATCATCTGCAGAGATAACTACTAGTCCACCATGTACTCCTGTAATTCCAGCATTAATAAAACAATCGGCAGCCACATTGAGTCCTACATGTTTCATGCAAACAATAGAGCGTTTACCTATAAAAGACATACCTAAGGCTGCTTCCATAGCTGTTTTCTCATTGGTACACCAACGAGAGTGGATATTGCGTTGCTTACTAACGGGATGACGTTGAATATATTCTGTGATTTCAGTTGATGGCGTACCTGGATAGGCATATACCCCTGAGATACCTGCATCTATAGCTGCTTGTGCTATGGCCTCATCACCCAAAAATAATTTTTTGCTCATAAGAAAGTAGCTTAATATTTAATTTTTAGATAATATTTTAGCAAATATACTTAATAATGATGCTTTTGACTTCTTTTTACTTGTAAATCTTTCTTTTATTTAGTGCGTTCCAATATTTCCTAGCATTTCGAGTGTGTTCGGCCAGATTTGAAGCAAAGTTGTGATAACCAGAAAAGTCGTCTTTGGCACACATGTATAGGTAGTTATGATCTTCATAATTTAACACTGCATCTAGTCCTTGTATTGAAGGAATACGGATTGGGCCAGGAGGCAGTCCAGTATAAAGATAAGTGTTGTAAGGCGAGTCTATTGTAAGATGTTTTTCAAGTACGCGTTGAATAGTAAAATCGCCTAAGGCATATTTTACAGTTGGATCGGCTTGTAATAGCATTCCTTTCTTTAATCTATTAATATAGAGACCCGCAACCTTTTTTTTCTCATCATTTTTTATGGTTTCTTCATCTACTATAGAAGCTAGAATAGAAACCTCGAATGGTGTTAGACCTGTTTTTTCGGCTTTCTCTTTTCGTGTAGTATTCCAAAAAGCTTGGTGTTCTTTTTGTAGTCTATTGAGTAATTCTTCCACTGGTATATTCCAGTATACTTCGTAGGTATTAGGAATAAAAAAACTCAGTAAGCTTGTTTCATCATATCCCATTTCTGCTTGAATGGCTTCATCAAATAGCTGTTCTGCTATTTCTGTAGAGTCAACCATTATCTGCTTTGCCAGATGTCCAACCACGGCTTCTATAGTTCGTGGATTGTTTACTACTAGTTTAGTGGGGATTTGATGTCCTCTTGATAATTTACGATAGAGTGTAAGCGCATTATCCTCGGAATGAATTTCATACTTTCCTGTACGAATGTTTTCACTGTATTTTTTGTATGTGCATATTTTTTTGAAGCCCGAAAGGTTTATTGGGTGTGCTTTCTCTGTTAGTTGATTATAAATGGAGTCTATGGTGTCATCTCTATCAATATAGAGGTAAACTTTATCTTCAATTTGAAACTGAGGACTGAAAATAAGTTTGTATTGTTTCACTCCCCAAAAAATAAATAGGGCAATTAGTAAAGTAATAAAGCCAAGGATTGTGTTTCTTTTAGTATGCTTTTTCTCCATAAATATAAGTACATTATTGAATAGAGTTATGTTGAGGGAGTAGGAGTCTGAATGAAGCAAAGCATATGACTAGGGCAAACAGTCCACATGACTAGGACATCTCACTCATTTGACTAGGTCATATCTACAACCTACTTATACAATTTGTAACCCACTTTTTAATTAGGGGTATTTTTATTCACTTTTTGGGCTCAATCAAAAAGGAGAGCCGATAGCCGGACTCGAACCGGCGACCTACTCATTACGAATGAGTTGCGCTACCAACTGAGCCATATCGGCTTATTGTTTTTT
>JAAYSY010000008.1 GCA_012518235.1 Bacteroidales bacterium | reverse complement strand
TCCTCATTATAAATGTGGAAGGTGTTGTCTGAATTAAAGACAAAAAGATTGTTATGGTTGTCTTTAGTTAAGCTGTTATTGTCATTAAACTCTTTAAAATGTTTTATCGTATTATTTATTCGATCGTAACGATCCAGACCAAAGTTAGATTGTATCCAAAAAATATTAGGTTCTGTTTCTATGATTTTAGTAATCAAGTTACCTAGTAAGTTGTTATCTTTATCTGCCGATGCATTTATTGATTTTATGTTTTTCCCATTAAATATATTTACTCCATCACAAGTTCCTATAAATAGTTCTCCATTCTGTGCTTGTTGAAGAGTTAACACAGCACTATTGACAAGACCATCTTTCGAACTGATTTGTCTAATATTATAAGCGAATAAAACATAAGGGAAAAACAATAGTGAAAATAGAATCAAAAGTGTATTTTGGCTTTTCATAGTAGTTTTTCTTTTTTGAGCTAGATACCTCAAAGGTAGTAAAAACTAGGATTTTGTAACACTATTCCTATAGGAAGAAGTCTTGTTTTAGGACATATGAATGCTTGATTTGTGACTTATTTTTTATTAGTTGAATTGTACCATTAATAATACTTTATTTCTAATAGATTTGTTAAAAGAATCCAATTCTATTTACTTAAAATATGAAGTCTAAAATTTTAATAAAAACAATCATGAAAAAAGTGTTCTTACTAATCTTTCTGTTTTTTGCGTTATCGCAAGTTGTCATGACTAAAAATATTGAGTTAATATCTCCTAATGGAAAAATAAAAACATCAGTTGAATTAACTGATAAAATATATTATTCTGTTTATTATGATGATGATTGTATTTTAGAAAAGAACTCTTTGACTCTATCTGTAGGTCATGAGGTTTTAGGGGAAAAACCCAAGTTGAAACGCTCTAAAATTAAAAGTGTAAATACTATTATAAAACCTGCTGTGCCTTTGAAGTTTTCAGAGGTTAAAAATGGATATAATGAATTGCTGCTATACTTTAATAGAGATTACTCTGTGGAGTTTAGAGCTTTTAATGATGGAGTGTCTTATCGTTTTATAACTAATAAAAAAGGAGCTATTAAAGTATTTAATGAAGAAGTCTCTTTAAAAACCCCACAGAATTATAAGTGTATTGTACAGTATCCTTCTGATTTTAATACTAATTATGAAGAACCCTATTCTATGACAACAACCGAAGAGTGGGGAAAGTCAGATAAAATGGTAGTTCTTCCATTGCTTTTTGATACTCCAAAAGGATATAAAATACTAATGGGAGAAACAGATGTTAGTGATTATCCACGTTTATTTATGAGAGGAGATATGAGTAGTAAAATAATCTCCGTATTTCCTAAGTTTCCATTAGAGGTTGCTCAGGAGGGAGATCGCAGTTTAAAATCTGTAAAAGAAGCTGACTATATAGCCGAAACACAAGGAGAAAGGACTTTTCCATGGAGATATTTTGTTATAGTTGCAAATGATAAAGATCTGCTATCATCTACCATACCTGTTCAATTAGCACCAAAACAAGCACTAAAAGATGTTTCTTGGATACACCCAGGACAGGTGAGTTGGGAGTGGTGGAATGGAGCTGCACCTTATGGTGAAGATGTGAATTTTGTTTCAGGTTATAATTTAGACACTTATAAATATTATATTGACTTTGCTTCTAAATATGGTGTATCATATATTATTATGGATGAGGGGTGGGCTAAGTCAACAGAAGACCCTTTTACGCCAAACCCTAAGGTGGATGTTCACGAAATTATTCGTTATGGTAAAGATAAAAATGTAGGAGTTATTTTATGGCTGACTTGGTTAAGTGTTGAAAATAACATCGATAAAGTA
The DNA here is from genome assembly GCA_012518235.1 of Bacteroidales bacterium. Taxonomy (GTDB): domain Bacteria; phylum Bacteroidota; class Bacteroidia; order Bacteroidales; family Bacteroidaceae; genus Bacteroides_E. The sequence goes on along the minus strand of JAAYSY010000008.1, from coordinate 9,018 downwards.
TTTAAAACATTTGCTGAATGGGGAGTTAAGGGGGTGAAAATAGATTTTATGGACCGAAGTGATCAATGGATGGTGAACTACTATGAAAGAGTGGCTAAAGAAGCTGCAAAGCATCAATTACTAGTGGATTTTCATGGTTCTTTCACCCCTGCTGGTTTAGAATATAAATATCCCAATTTAATATCTTATGAGGGGTTAAGAGGTATGGAACAAATGGGGGGATGTCATCCTGATAACAGCATTTACTTGCCTTTTATTCGCAATGTCGTGGGTGCCATGGATTATACCCCAGGTGCTATGATTAGCATGCAACCAGAGTTTTATTGTAGTAAACGTCCCAATTCGGCGAGTATAGGTACTCGTGCCTATCAAATGGCTTTATTTGTTGTTTTTGAGAGTGGTTTGCAAATGTTAGCTGATAATCCTACTTTATATTATAGAAATTCAGAGTGTACAGAGTTTATTGTGAATGTACCTACTACTTGGGATGAAACAGTTCCTTTAGTTGCTGAGTTAGGTGAAGTGGTTGCTGTTGCAAAACGTAAGGGTGATAAGTGGTATATTGGTGCAATGACAAACAATAAAAAAAATGAACGCACTTTAGATTTAGATTTAGATTTTTTAAATTCAGATAAAACTTACATTATGACTTATTTTGAGGATGGAATTAACGCACATCATCAAGCTATGGATTATCGTAGGAAAAGTGATACTGTTAAGAAGGGAGATTCTATAACTGTAAAACTTGTTCGTAATGGAGGATGGGCTGCAATAATAGAATAATTAGTTCGAAGAAAAAGATTTATGAATTAAAAAATACTATCTTTGAATGATTACAAACAAAAAGAATCTAATGAAAATGAAACAACACACAAAGCACTTTTTATTTATTTATATGTTAATTATGAGTTGCTTATCTTTTTATTCCTGCAGCGATGATGAGGATAAGAATGCGACTAGTGTAGTATTAAAGACACAAGCTGAAGTTGATGCTTTTAGTCAAAAGAACCTTCATAGTTTGATCATTACAGGAACTAACATTACTGATTTATCAAAGTTGAATATCCATTCTGTTGATTTGTTAACTATAAGAGAAACAGGAGTTGTGGATTTACAAATGGAAAAATTGGTTTCTGTAAATCAGGAGTTTACTATTCAAAACAACTCTAAATTACAGAAAATAAGCAATTTATCAAGCTTGACAGATATAAGTGGTGAAATAAAGATATCTTATAATAATCTGTTAACTAATATCTCAGGATTTCTTAAACTAAAAAAGGGAACGGGTACTTTTACGGTATCTAATAATAGTAGTTTGGGAGAGGATAAAAAAATAGGGGAAGAAGGTTATTCTTATGGTTTATTTCCTTTGAAATATCTTGTTGAAAAAGAGATTTTTACTGGAGAGGTTAAGTTGTATAATAATCATCCAGATGCTGCAACAACGATAGAAGAGATAGGTGAATTATATGCTCCGTTAGAGAGTTTTGTGGTTGATAGTAAAGAGGCAGCTGAACAATTAAATCCTGGAAAGAAAAGAGTGTTAAATCTTACTTTGAAAGGTAGCGAGATTAATGATGAGGTGTTGAGTATTATTGCTGAACGAATCGCTACAATAAAAGGGGATTTATTGTTTGAGGATACTCAGATTGAAAACACAAAAGGTTTTATAGATCAGTTAAAATGTGAAGGGGGTATTCTATTTAAGAATAATAATCCTACGAATGGGAATGTCATTAGTTCAAGTGGTTTTTCTAATTATAGCATAATTAATGGAGATTTTATCGTAGAAAACAGCAACTTGTCTTTTAATGAAAATAGTGATTTTAGTAGGGTAAAAGAGGTTAAGGGGGATTTTATTATTTCTAATACTTCTACTTTGAAATATAGTGGGGCTTTGGCTTCATTAAGAACTATTGGAGGCGATTTCATAATAAAGGGCTGTGATCAATTGATAGACTTATCGGGCACTCGAGTTCAGACTATTGGTGGAAACTTAGTTTACTCTGAAAATGCTAAACTTAATGGTTTATCTGGATTTGAATCTGTTCAATTGATTGCCGGAGATGTATCTATTGAAAAAAATGGAGATATTCCCATTTATGGTGAGGTAAATCAACCAGGTTGGTGTATGATTAAAGCTTGGATGGAGTTAGGTATTGTTAAAGAAAAAGCAAAGCTTTCTTTATCAAATATCAAAGGCGAAAAAATGGACTTGTCAGATATCTCTCCTTGCGAACCTAACAATCCAAAAGAACCTGAAATTTATTCTAACTATGTAGATTTAGTTACTATTAATATTGAAGGTGGTCAGGAAGTCGTAGAGAAAGATCGTTACTTAAATGCAACAGTGAAAGTTGAGCGAAGAGATAATGATGGGAAGATAGTTGAAGTATTATTCTCTGCTGATACTGAAATTAAAGGAAGAGGAAATAGTACATGGGGTGCAGAAAAAAAACCTTATCGTTTAAAGTTAAATAAAAGTGCTAGTATTAAAGGGATGCCTAAGAATAAAAACTGGACTCTATTAGCTAATCACTTTGATAAAACTTTATTACGTAATGCTTTGGCTTTTGAAATAAGTGAGCGAATGAGATTTGAATATACTCCTCGAAGTTATCCTGTAGATTTAGTGATTAATGGAGAATATAAAGGTAGTTATACGTTAACAGAACATGTTCGTGTAGGAAAAGGGCGTGTAGATATTAAAGAGGCGGATGATAGTACAATAGAAACAGGTGGCTATTTTATGGAAATTGATAGTAGAGGTATTGACAAAGGAGAGCCTCAAGTCTACCGAACGAAAAAGAATGGTGTGCTTTTTGTCATAAAAAAACCTGAAGATATGTCTGATAAAATGAGAAGTTATATAGAGGGTCGTATTCAGGAAATGGAGGATATTATTTATAGCTCAAATCCTATGATAGAACTCCCCAAAAAAGTAGATATGAAATCCTTTATTGATTATTATTTATTAAATGAGTTTGCGAAGAATCAGGATGGAAATCTCCGACTAAGCACGTTTTTATATAAGAAGGAGAATGATGATAAAATTTATTTTGGACCTGTTTGGGATTATGATATTGCTTTTGGAAATGCTAAAGGCGATTCTAATGAACCAGGTTTTGTTAGTGAGGAAGATTTTATTAGTTCCAAAAACTGGTATGTAAAAGAAGCAGCATGGTATAAGTTGTTATTTAGACAAGCTGAGTTCAGAAAATTAGTAAGAGAGAGATGGGCTGAAATTAGTCGAAATAACCTTCAGGGACTAGATCGTTTTATTGATAGTTATGCAGGGAGAATAGAGCAATCACAAAAAGAAAATTTTAGAAAATGGGATATCAATCAATGGCATTGGAATAATCCACAAGTCGCAGGTAGCTTCAAAGGGGAGGTTAACTACCTTAAAAAATGGATTAGCGATAGACAAAATTGGTTGGATATATCTTTTTGAATTAAATATTCATTTCATAGTAAAAAAAGAGTAGATGTTGTAGTCTACTCTTTTTTATTACCTTAATGTTTACACCTTTTGGAGAGGTTTTCTATTGACGAGAACAATAATTTGATAAATTTAACTTTTTGTTTCTATTGTTTAAAGTTGGTTAATCTTTAAATTGTGTTAGATTTGCAAGTTGATATATAAATGTGTGTTATGTTTCTTTTTTTGTAACAATAAATCATTATTCGTGTTTATTTGCTACCTAATCTATGAAAAGCTGTCATTCTGTGTAATATAGAAAGCCTTAAGTAGTCCAAAGGAAAAAGAAGTGTAATTCCAAAATTAGATAAAGTTAAAGACTTTACAAATCAATAATAATGTAAAAACTGAACAGATGGATCGATTAAATAGGATAAAGAAGAGTCGAGATTTATTTTTAGTTTTGAGCTTTCTTTCTTGTTTTTTGCTTTCGACAATGGTATTAAAAGCAGAGAGTGAGAAGCAAATATTAAAACCCTTAGAAAGTTTTCCTAAAGAAGTAACAGGATTAGTCGTAGATGATACACAAGAAAGCTTACCCGGAGTTGCTATTTTTATTAAGGGGCAAGAGTCTAAGGGGGCTTTAACCGATCTAGATGGTAACTTTAGTATAACAATTTCATCTGCTGAAGATATTTTAGTCTTTACCTATGTAGGTATGGAGCGGCAGGAAATACGAGTTGGAAATCAAGAAGACTTAAAAGTTGTACTTAAATCTTCTGCTACAGAATTAGAAGAGGTAGTCATTGAAGGTGGATATGGTTTAATGCATAAAAGGTCTGATATGGTTGGTAGTGCTTTTCAACTTAAAGGTGATAAAATAACGAACTTACCTGCTAGTCGCTTAGATGAAATGTTAACAGGATTGATACCTGGAATGCAAGTTGAGTATAATAGTAATGATGCACAAGCACGTCCTCGTATGAATGTTAGAATTAGAGGTGAGGGAGCAACTAATTTAGCTAGCTCTGAACCTCTATGGATTATTGATGGGGTTCGCTTAGATACAGGAGGGCATACTAACCTTGTAGCAGGGGTAGAGACTTCAGTTAGCCCTTTGTCTTATTTAGACCCTAATGAGGTTGAAAGTATAACAGTGCTTAAAGACCCTGTAATGACTACATTGTATGGGGCTGACGCTAGTAATGGTGTTATTCTAATAACAACTAAAACAGGAAATGAACGCACACCTACTTTAAATATTCGTACTCGTTTTGGTGTCTCTTCTATTGATAAAGGAACTCGCTTTAAGGTATTAGACGGACCTCAGTTTATGATGTTGGCTAAGGAGTCTTACAAAAACACCTATGGTGATTTAGTGGATTTCCCTTTTCAAGATAATGATGTAAATATTTATAAAGGAGTTAATACTGACTGGTCTAAGGTCTATTTTCAATCTGCTTTAACAACAGATATAGGCGTATCAGTCCGTGGTGGAGGTAAGAAAAGCAATTATTTTTTATCTGCTGGGTATTATGATGCTGAGTCAACTCTTAAGGGGGATGATAAAACACGATTTAGCGTACGAGGCAATGTATCAACAAAGATTAAAGATTGGATACAATTACAATACCGTTCAGGATTTTCATACAATACGGATAATGTGTTTAATGTAGGGCGAAATTATTTAGAAGAGCTTCCTATATTTACCCCATATAATGATGATGATACTTTTCGTATGTTTTATAAGGTAAAAGAACAAGGGGGATGGAAATCTTATCGATTTAATAATAGAGTGGCAGAGCGAGAGCAAAACACACACAAGCAACGTTCTGTTTTTGCTACTAACCATTTAGAACTAACTTTAGATCTCATGAAGGGGTTGAAAACAACAACATCAGGAGGATTGAATTATACATCTCGTCATGAGGAAATATATAAATCACGAGAGAACTGGAGTGGAAAGAAACTTACGCCTCCCTATGAAGGAATTGGATATTCTTATAGAAATAGTACGAATCAAATGTCTTGGGTTTTTAATCAAAGAGTAAATTACAATCAAGGGTTTGATAAACACACTGTATCTGGATTACTAGGATTAGAATTACTTTCAAATACAACTCGTGGGGTACGTGCTCAAGGAAGTGGCTTCCCAAATGATCAAATATTGGAAATAAGTAGCTCTTTATCGGAATATAAAGGCACCAGTTCCCACGGTGTTAATAAACGAGCTTCTTTCTTTGCGAATGCTTCTTATAATTATGATACACGTTATTATTTTTCTGCTACATGGAGAAAAGATGGAAGCTCTGGTTTTGGTAAAAATCAAAAATGGGATAGCTTTTGGGCATTAGGTTCTTCCTGGAATATCCATAATGAATCATTTTTCGAGTCAAATTGGCTGAATGTTCTAAAACTAAAAGCTTCTTTTGGTGTAACTGGAAACTCCAGGATGTCTAGCACAGTAAATCCTGATGGACTTTATTCATATCATAAGAATTATGCAGGTCATTTAGGTGCTGTTATGACGAATATTTGGAATCCTGAAACAAAATGGCAAAAGGATTATCAAACTAATATTGGAGTGAGACTTCGTATGTTCGATCGACTTGATTTTGAAGTTGAGTGGTATAATAGAAGCACACGAGACTTATTAGGTAATGCAACAATATCGATGACCTCTGGTGATCGTTCTATTCTGAAGAATATGGGGAGGATGAGAAATACAGGAATTGAGTTTACTATTTCATCGAATAATGTTACAACTGAGCAATTTAGTTGGGATACAGATTTGAATTTCTCACATAATAGCAATAAAATAACTAAATTATCTCCTGATGATAATGGAAAAACACGAGGTGATTTTATTATGGAAGAAGGAAAGAGCATGAATGCTTATTATTTAATTCGGTGGGCTGGTGTTGATCCTTTGACTGGTGGCCCACTATGGTATGATGCAAATGGAAAAATAACAGGAGAGCATAGTTATGACAATAGAGTAATCTTAAACAAGTATTCCAATCCTGACTTGTATGGTGGATTGAATAATACCTTCCGATACAGAGACTTCTCATTAAATATAATGATGAACTTTGAGATTGGTGGATATGCTATGAATAGTTTAGCTTTTAGTATGGAACGTGATGGGACTGATTTTTTAAAACAGAATCAATCTGTAGATTTATTGGATCGTTGGCAAAAACCTGGAGATATTGCAACTATTCCTCGTTTAGAGTGGAATAATACGAATAATTCTTTAATGAAGTCAACACGATACTTGTATAAAAGGACTCATTTAAATTTACGGAACATAGCATTTTCTTACCAAGTCCCTAAATTATTAATTAGCAAGATTGGAGTTCAGGCTGCTTCAATATCAATTATTGGTAACAATTTAGCGGTTTGGACACCTTATGATAAGAAAAACAGAAATAGTTATAAGCAAGTTTTATCTGGCGGTTTCCCAGTGGATAGAACTTTCTCACTAGAACTTTCTCTAACGCTTTAATATTGAAGAAATGAATAACAAAATATACATCCTATTCTTTTTGTGTCTAGCTTTCTTACTAGCTAGTTGTGATGGTTTTTTAAGTGTTGATATTAGAGGGAAAACAACAACTCCTAATCTATTTAAAGATATAGATGGTGTTCGATCTGCACGAATAGGTGCTTATCAAACAATGTATGCCTACTATAGTAGTGATTTCTATAGTTATGCTGAAGTCTTGGGTGATAATCTTTATGTTAGAAATCAAGCTTCATCTACGGTAAAGGATTTATCGAATTTTATTTATGATGAGGATAATTTGATGTCTTATGGTGGAATAATATGGAGATATATATATGAGGCTTTAGCCAATATAAATTATATTTTAGTTTATCAGCCAGAATTATTGAAAAAGTATCCTATGCATACAGATGAATTAATGAAGATAAAAGGAGAAATGTTATTTAATCGCGCTCTTTGTCATTTTGATTTATCTCGTGTTTTTGGTCAAGCTTATAATTATACAGCTGACGCATCACATTTAGGTATTCCCGTAATGTTAAAAGCTCCCTCCCCTACTTATAAACCAACGAGAAATACGATGAAAGAAGTTTATGAGGCTATTTTATCAGATTTAGATGAGGCCGAACTTCTGTTTCAAAATGTGGATAATAAAGACCCTTACTATGTCTCTTTAGCTGCAATTCAAGCGTTAAAGGCAAGGGTATATCTTTATAAAGAAGATTGGGAACAAGCCGATCGAATGGCTTCTTTAGCTATGAGTGATAAATCCTTATCCACAGGAGAAGAATATGTTTCAATGTTTCAGGTTTTTGATGTAAAAGGAAAGGAAGTTATTTTCAGATTGAGTTCAGGCGTTTCTAGAGATCGTAAATTGATCGACTTTTTTAGTCATGATGAAGCTGCTAGTGTAAGTTTATCGGACGCTTATATAAAACTATATAAGGATGCTGAAAACTTAGAGGAGGATACGTTCGAAAAGGCTGAAGACATTAGAGCAAGACGGTTAATAAAATTAGTGAAACTTGAGGGTAAGGAGAATCAATATTTGCCACTGTGTGGAAAATATGATTTGCGTAAAGCCGGAGAAGAACCGTTAAAAGATGAAGAAGAGCGATATAATCCCATTGTGTTTAGATTATCTGAATTGTATCTTATACGTGCAGAAGCTTATCTTCAGCAAAACAAATTGGAACTTGCTCAAGCAGATATAAAGAAGTTATTAGCAAGAGCTTATGATAAGTCTATAGACGAAATTGAATTACCACTTACGAAAGAGGAACTTTTTGAAGTCTTAAAAGAAGAAAGACGCAAGGAGTTAGCTTTTGAAGGGCATCGATTTTATGACTTGATGCGATGGAATGAAGGGGTTTATAGAGATGATAATACAAGTTCTTCTGTTCAATACATTGATTACCCTAATGTTAAGTTTGTACAACCAATACCTTTGAAAGAGCTGGAAAACAATTCTTTATTGATTGGTAATCCTGAAGTAAACTCAAAAAATACACAAACAAGCAAATGAAAATAAAAACAGTTAATTTAGTAGCAATAGGAGGATTACTTTCTGTTTTTCTTCTTTTAGTTTCTTGTTCTAAAGACAGGATTTCCCCATTGAATAAGCCTTATCTTAGAGTCACAGCTTTAGATTTGGCTAGTGCTGGTCCTATACAACCAGAGCAAAGTTTTGTGGGTGTTTATATGATACAGATGAGTTCTAAATCTGTAACTAAAGAGTTGCAAGTAGAGTATGAAATCATATCAGGAAAAGCTCTTGTAGAGGGCATTGATTATGAAGTTCTAAACCAAGATGGAGGAAAAATAACCTTTCCTCTAGGAGTATATGAAATGCCAATTCGTATACGTTGGATACCTCAAACAGAAGAGTCAGCCTTGGAAAATAATTATTCTGCTGAGGATTATACTTTAACTATTCGATTGGTTAAAAATAATTTAGATTTAGGTGTTGAAGGTTTTGATCCTAAAAAGTTTCGTGACGAGTTAAAAATACATAAAGAGAGAAAGGATATTAAATGAAAAGTGAAAATAGAGGGTTACATAAGATTATATTCCTGTTTATAATAAGTTT
>JAAYSY010000292.1 GCA_012518235.1 Bacteroidales bacterium | reverse complement strand
TTTATCAACTTCTACAGCTTCATCAGCTTTAGCTTCTGTAGCTTGTGATTCAACTTCAACTGAAGCTGTTTCAGACGATTTTCTTCTTCTAGAACGGCGAGTACGTTTTGGTTTAGCAGCTTGTTTAGTCATGTTTTCATTATAGTCAACAAGCTCAATAAAACACATTTCAGCGTTATCTCCTTCACGTGTGCCCAATTTAATTATACGGGTATATCCACCTGGACGATCGCCTACTTTTACAGATACTTCTTGAAACAACTCTGTTACTACTGTTTTACTCTTTAAGTATTTGAATACTTCTCTACGAGAACTTGTAGTATCATCTTTTGCTTTTGTTATTAACGGCTCAACATATCTACGCAATACTTTTGCTTTAGCAACAGTAGTAGTAATTCTTTTATGCGTAATCAAAGAGCAGGCCATGTTAGATAACATTGCTTGTCGGTGAGAAGCAGTACGACCTAATTGATTAATTTTATTATTATGTCTCATTTTTATTCTTTATCTAATTTATATTTGGAAATATCAGTTCCAAACGACAAGTTCAAACTACCTAGAAGCTCTTCAAGCTCAGATAATGACTTCTTACCGAAGTTTCTGAATTTCAATAAATCAGTTCTTTGGTATTGAACCAAATCACCTAGTGTGTTAACTTCAGCTGCTTTTAAACAGTTCAATGCACGAACAGAAAGATCGAGATCGACAAGTTTAGTTTTCAACAACTGACGCATATGTAACACCTCTTCATCAAATTCAATATTACCTTCGGAATCTGGGCTCTCTAATGTTATTTTCTCATCAGAGAATAACATAAAGTGATAAATTAATATCTTTGCAGCCTCTTTCAAAGCTTCTTTAGGGTGAATGGAACCATCAGTCGCAATTTCAAATATTAATTTTTCATAATCGGTTTTTTGTTCAACACGATAATTCTCAACAAAATATTTTACGTTACGAATCGGTGTATAAATAGAATCAATAGGAATTACGTTCACATCGGTACAGTATTCTTGGTTTTCCTCAGCAGGAACATACCCTCTACCTTTGTTTATCGTAATGTCAATTTGCATAGTTGCATTAGAATCTAAATGACAAATAACCAATTCAGGATTTAACACTTCAAATCCAGTTAAATATTTACCGATGTCTCCAGCCTTAAACTCAGTGGAGTTTTCAACTGTAATACTTACTTTCTCATTCTCAAATTCTTCAACCACTTGCTTAAATCTTACCTGTTTAAGATTTAAGATAATGTTAGTAACATCCTCTAACACCCCTGGAATTGTTGCAAATTCGTGTTCAACACCATCAAATTTAACAGTGTTTATTGCAAACCCTTCCAATGATGAAAGCAAAATGCGACGTAAGGCATTACCAATAGTAATACCAAAACCAGGTTCTAAAGGACGGAACTCAAACTTACCAAAGTCTTGTTCTGCCTCTAACATTATTACTTTATCAGGTTTTTGAAATGCTAATATTGCCATGAATTTTAATTATTATTTAGAATACAACTCTACGATCAATTGTTCTTTAATATTCTCTGGAATTTCTTCTCTTTCAGGAATATGTAACAGCTTACCCACCTTGGAAGCATCATCCCACTCTAACCAAGGATATTTGCTATGGTTAAATCCAGCAAGAGAGTCACTAATTATTTCTAGTGATTTTGATTTCTCACGAACACCCACAAGTTCTCCAGCTTTTACAGTGTATGAAGGTATATTTAACACTTTCCCATTAACTGTAATGTGTCTATGCGTTACCAATTGGCGTGCAGCTGCTCTAGTAGGAGCTATACCTAAACGGAATACAATATTATCTAGTCTTGACTCTAATAATTGTAACAAAATTTCACCTGTAATTCCTTGACGAGATTCTGCTCTTTGAAATAAGTTACGGAATTGTTTTTCTAATACTCCATAAGTATATTTAGCTTTTTGCTTTTCACGTAACTGCAATCCATACTCAGAAGATTTTCTTCTGCGAGTATTTCCATGCTGTCCAGGAGGATAATTTTTTTTTGATAATACTTTATCAGGTCCGAAAATACCCTCTCCGAATTTTCTAGCAATTTTTGATTTTGGTCCAGTATATCTAGCCATTTTTTTCTATTTGATTGATTTTTTAATACATGAACTTAATTTGTTACAGCCGCGATTACAGAGAAGATTAATAGATGCAATCCAAAACAAAATCAAGTTTCATCGCTTTTTAGATTATATAAATCTTAATATTATACTCTCCTTCTTTTTGGAGGTCTACATCCATTATGTGGTAGTGGTGTAACATCTACAATTTCTGTTACATCAATTCCAGCACCATGAACTGTTCTTATAGCAGACTCACGTCCGTTACCAGGTCCCTTTACAAAAGCTTTTACTCTTCTTAATCCTAAATCATATGCAATTTTTGCACATTCTTGAGCAGCCATTTGAGCTGCATAAGGAGTGTTTTTTTTAGAACCTCTAAATCCCATTTTTCCAGCAGATGACCAAGAGATCACTTGCCCTTCACTATTAGTAAGAGAAACAATAATATTGTTGAATGATGAATGAACATGAAGTTGTCCATTCGCATCTACTTTAACATTTCTCCTCTTAGCTGCGACTACTTTTTTTGCCATATCAACAATTATTATTTAGTAACTTTTTTCTTGTTTGCAACCGTTTTTCTTCTTCCTTTACGAGTGCGTGCATTATTTTTTGTACTTTGACCTCTAACTGGTAATCCAATACGATGACGAATACCTCTATAACAACCTATATCCATTAGGCGTTTAATATTCATTTGCACTTCAGAACGAAGATCACCTTCTACTTTAAATTCTTCTCCGATAATTTCACGAATTTTAGCAGCTTGCTCTTCAGTCCAATCTTTAACCTTGATATCTCTATCAATGCCTGCTTGATCTAATATTTTGGTTGCGCTACTGCGTCCAATACCAAAAATATAAGTCAACGCAATTTCTCCTCTTTTATTTTGTGGTAAATCAACACCAACTATTCTTACAGCCATATACTTATATTATTCTTTATCAATAACAAGTCATCCTTGTCTTTGTTTATACTTAGGATTTTTCTTATTAATAACGTACAAACGGCCTTTTCGTCTAACGATCTTACAGTCTGGAGTACGTTTTTTTAATGATGCTCTAACTTTCATATCTTATTTTCCTTTATTTCTTATTTATATCTAAATACTATCCTTCCTTTGGATAAATCATAAGGAGACATTTCAACTTTCACTCTGTCACCTGGCAAAATACGAATGTAATGCATTCTCATTTTACCGGAGATATGAGCTGTTATTTCATGTCCATTTTCCAATTCAACACGAAACATTGCATTTGACAATGCCTCTATAATTACCCCATCTTGTTCTATTGCTGGTTGTTTAGCCATAACTTATATTAAATTTAATTTATTCCCCTAAAACTTCCTCTATATATTCAAAAGTTGATAGAATATCAGCCTTTCCATGACACACAGCCACGGTGTGTTCAAAATGAGCTGCAGGTTTACCATCTTTAGTTCTTACGGTCCACCCATCAGATTCCATCACAATATTACGATCACCTAACGTAACCATAGGTTCAATTGCTATACACATGCCTTTTTTCAATAATGAGCCTGTTCCTCTGCGCCCATAATTAGGAACTTGAGGGTCTTCATGCATATCTTTACCGATTCCATGACCTACAAACTCACGCACAACACCATATCCTTTAGGTTCACAATGTTGCTGAACTGCATATCCAATATCACCAATACGTTTTCCAACAATCGCATTTTCTATGCCTAAATAGAGTGACTCTTTAGTTATTTCTAAAAGTTTTTTTGTTTTATCATCAACTTCTCCGACACAGAATGTATAAGCAGAATCTCCACAAAATCCATTAAGTAGTGTACCACAATCAACAGATATAATATCACCATCTTTTAAAGGATCATCATTAGGTATACCATGTACTACTTGATCATTAACCGACACACATATTGATCCAGGAAAATTAGTTCCAAAAGAACCAGGGAATCCTTTAAATGTGGGAATAGCACCATTATCTCGAATAAACTCTTCAGCTACACGATCCAACTCTGCTGTAGTTATACCTGGCTTAATCAACTTAGCCAACTCGCCTAGTGTTTTACCCACTAAACGATTGCTTTGTCTCATCAATTCTATCTCATCTTCTGTTTTAAGAAAAATCATCAAACCAAATTTTTAATAAGCAGAAACATTACCTGAGCGGCCTTTAATTCTTCCAGAACTCAATAACCCATCGTAATGTCTCATTAATAAATGACTTTCAATTTGTTGCAAGGTATCCAAAATAACTCCAACTAAAATTAATAGTGAAGTTCCGCCAAAAAACTGAGCGAATCCATCTTGCACACCAAACAACCCTGCAAATGCTGGCATAATAGCAATTAAAGCTAAAAATATAGAGCCAGGTAAAGTTATACGAGACATAATTACATCAATAAATTCTGCCGTACTTTTACCTGGTTTAATTCCAGGGATAAAACCATTATTTCTCTTCATGTCCTCTGCCATCTGCGTTGGATTAATTGTAACTGCTGTATAAAAATATGTAAATAATATAATCATTACAGCAAAAACAAAATTATACCAAAAGCTAGTATGATCTGTCATAGCACGAACAAAGCTTCCCATATTATTAGGATCAGATGAAAACCCAATCAATGTAATAGGGATAAACATTATTGCTTGAGCAAAAATAATAGGCATCACACCAGCCGCATTTACCTTTAACGGTATATATTGACGGGCACCTCCATATTGTTTGCTACCCACTACACGTTTTGCATATTGAACAGGTATCTTACGTGTTCCCTGCACAAGCATAATTGCTGCAGCTATAACGAATAGTAAGAATACAAGCTCTACTAAAAACAAAACAGGACCACCGCCAGCTTCTCCTATTCTCGAAATAAATTCTTGAACAAAAGACATAGGTAAACGAGCAATAATACCGACTAAGATAATAAATGAAATTCCATTTCCAATACCTTTGTCAGTTATTCTCTCACCCAACCACAAGATAAACATACTACCAGCAGCTAAAACAATGGTTGAAATAAACATAAATGAAGTCCAATCTAATGAAGCATTCAAAGAAGTTGTTCCAGCAGTCATTTTAAGGTTTAATAAATAAGAAGGTCCTTGAACTAACAAAATCGCTATCGTAAGATAACGTGTATATTGATTCATCTTTCTTCTTCCACTTTCACCTTCTCGCTGCAGTTTTTGGAAATAAGGTACTGCTATACTAAGTAATTGTATAACAATAGATGCAGATATATAAGGCATAATTCCCAATGCAAAAATAGATGCATTAGAGAAGGCACCTCCTGAGAACATATCTAATAATGCTAAAAGACCCGAACTTGTTTGCTCGTGCATGCTTTTTAACATCCCAGGGTCTATACCAGGAAGCACAACATTTGATCCAAAACGATATATCGCAACAAACAAGATAGTAATGAGAATCCGTTTACGCAGATCCTCAATACTCCATATATTCTTTAATGTTTCAATAGCTTTCTTCATCTACTCTAAAGTTTTACTGCATTACCACCCGCAGCTTCAATTGCAGCTTGAGCAGTTTTTGAAAATGCATGAGCTTGAACTTCAAGTTTTGAAGTAATCTCACCGTTCCCTAATACTTTAACTAACTCTTTAGAAGAGATGTATCCTGCATCCGCTAAATCTTGGATTCCTACTACTTCAAGGTTTTTAGCTGAAGCAACAGCTTGAATTACATCCAAATTTAATGCTTTATAAGCAACGCGGTTTCTATTTTTAAAACCATACTTAGGTACACGTCTTTGAAGTGGCATTTGACCTCCTTCGAATCCGAACTTCTTAGCATATCCAGATCTTGATTTAGCCCCTTTATGACCTCTACCAGAGGTTCCAGCTAAACCAGAACCTTCGCCTCGACCCAAACGTTTGTCCGAATGAGTAGAACCTTTTGCTGGTTTAAGATTACTTAAGTTCATATCTTTACTTTTTATTTTTTTCACGTTTTTATTCCTCTACAATTGTTACCATATGTTGAACTTTGTTCACCATACCAAGAATTGCGGGAGTAGAATTGTGCTCAACAACTTGATTCATTTTGCGTAAACCAAGAGCATCTAAAGTTCTTTTTTGATCTTTAGGTGCATTGATTCTGCTTCTGATTTGTTTGATTTTTATTGTTGCCATTTTTTCTTTAATTATCCATTAAATACTTTATCCATACTCACTCCTCTATTCTGTGCTACCATTCTTGCATCTCTCATCATAGATAATGCTAAAACTGTTGCTTTAACTAAATTGTGAGGGTTTGATGATCCTTTAGATTTAGCCAAAACGTCAGTAACGCCAGCACTCTCTAAAACAGCACGCATCGCACCTCCAGCAACAACACCCGTACCATGAGAAGCAGGTTTAATAAACACTTCTGCACCCGAAAAGCGTGCAGCTTGTTCATGAGGAACAGTTCCTTTTAACACAGGAACTTTAATTAGATTTTTCTTAGCAGCTTCAACACCCTTAGCTATAGCAGAAGGTACTTCACCTGCTTTTCCTAAGCCCCAACCAATCAATCCGTTTTCATCACCAACAACAACAATTGCAGTAAAACTAAAAGTTCTACCTCCTTTAGTTACTTTGGTTACACGGTTAATTGCAACTAATCTATCTTTTAGCTCTGTATCGTTTGATACTTGTACTCTTTTATTTCTTCCCATAATGATTAAAATTTAAGTCCTCCTTTACGAGCTGCTTCAGCTACTTCTTTTACGCGTCCATGATATAAATAACCATTACGATCAAAAACTACAGAAGTGATACCTGCATCAAGAGCATTTTTTGCAATCATTTCTCCAACTTTTGCTGCTTGCTCTTTTTTAGTTACTTTTTCATCTGTACCTAATGAAGAAGCTGCAGCTAATGTCGCTCCTGATAGATCATCAATTAATTGCACATATATTTGCTTGTTACTTCTAAATACACACATACGGGGACGAGAAGAAGTTCCAGAAACTTTACTTCTAACCCGATATTTTATTTTTTTACGTCTTTCTACTTTGGATATCATAATACTATACTTTTACTGAATTACTTAGAACCTGTTGCAGCAGCAGTTTTACCAGATTTTCTACGAATTTCTTCACCAACAAATTTAACTCCTTTTCCTTTGTAAGGCTCGGGCTTACGGAAAGAGCGTATTTTTGCACAAATCTGACCTAAAAGTTGCTTGTCACAAGATTCTATTGTAATAAGAGGATTCTTATTTCTTTCAGTTTTTGCTTCAACTGTAACCTCAGGTGGCAATTGCATATAGATAGCATGAGTAAAACCTAATGATAATTCTAATAGGTTTCCTTGGTTCGTGGCACGATACCCAACTCCAACTAATTCAAGTTCTTTCTTATAACCTTGAGATACACCTACTATCATGTTCTCAACTAACGAACGATATAATCCGTGATAAGCTCTAGCTTGTTTGTCCTCTGCTTTTCTGTTAACTACAACTTCGTTATCTTCAATCTTTACTTCTACAGCGGGATTAACTTCTTGAGTTAGCTCCCCTTTTGGTCCCTTAACAGTTACAAGATTCCCCTTAACTGTTATTTCAACTCCTGCAGGTATACTAATGGGTAATTTTCCTATTCTTGACATTTCTTACTTCCTCCTATTAATATACGTAACACAATACTTCGCCACCAACTTTTAAGTCTCTAGCTTCTTTATCTGTCATCACTCCTTGGGACGTAGATATGATTGCAATACCTAAACCATTAATCACTCTAGGCATATCTTTGTATCCAGTATACTTACGTAGTCCTGGTTTAGACACCCTAATTAATTTTCTAATCGCGCTAACATTGTTAACGTGATCAAATTTAAGGGCTATCTTAATAGTCCCTTTTAATCCATCATCTACAAACTTATAATTAAGTATGTAGCCCTTGTCAAAAAGGATTTTAGTAATCGCTTTTTTCAAGTTCGAAGCAGGAATATCAACCACGCGATGATTTGCGTTGATCGCATTACGTAGCCTCGTTAGGTAATCAGCTATTGGATCTGTCATATAATTAAAAATTAAATTGATCAGGAAACCCTGACAATATTTAAATAAAATAAAATTTACCAGCTTGCTTTCTTAACTCCTGGAATAAGTCCATGTGATGCCATTTCACGAAATTGGATTCTAGAAATGCCAAATTGACGCATATATCCTCTAGAGCGTCCTGTAATTTGACATCTATTTCTCATACGTACAGGCGAAGCATTTTTAGGTAAAGCTTGTAGAGCTTCATAATCTCCCTCAGCCTTCAACTGTTCGCGTTTTGCGGCATACTTGTCTACTAATCTAGCTCGCTTTACCTCACGAGCTTTCATTGATTCTTTTGCCATATCTTAATCTTTTCTTACTTCTTTAAAAGGTAATCCAAACTCTTTAAGTAAAGCATACCCTTCTTCATCTGTTTTAGCAGAAGTTACAAAGGTAATATTCATTCCCAATATTTTAGATACATCATCTAAATTTATTTCAGGAAAAATAATTTGCTCTTCAACACCAAGAGTATAATTTCCTCTACCATCAAATTTACTATTAATTCCTCTAAAGTCGCGAATACGTGGAAGAGCTATTTTCACTAAACGCTCAAGAAACTCATACATTTTTTCACGACGAAGCGTAACCATCACACCAATTGGCATTTTTTTACGCAATTTGAAATTCGAGATGTCCTTTTTAGATACAGTAACTACTGCTCTTTGTCCAGTTATAGCAGATAACTCTTCAACTGCTACATCAATTACTTTCTTATCAGCAACAGCCATACCTAATCCTTGATTGATAACAATCTTTTTAAGAACAGGTACTTCCATTTTTGATGAGTACTGAAACTTTGACATCAATGCAGGAACAATACGTTCTGCATATTCACTCTTTAGGCCTGCAGTTTTTTCTGTTATACTCATTACTTGATCTCCTCCCCTGATTTTTTAGAATAACGAACTAAAGTTCCATCAGAACTTCTTTTTCTTCCAATTCGCGTTGGTTTACCAGATTTTGGATCAACCACATTTAAGTTTGAAATATGTACCGGTGCTTCTTGTTTTACAATTCCTCCTTGTGGGTTTTGTGCACTTGGCTTACTGCTTTTAGAAACCAAATTAACTCCCTCAACAATAGCACGGTTTTTATCAACAAGAACTTTCAATACGCGACCTGTCATTCCTTTATCCTCACCAGTGTTCACATAAACTGTGTCGCCTTTCTTTATATGTAATTTACTCATTACTCTTCTTTTTTGTATATTAAAGCACTTCAGGTGCAAGTGATACAACTCTCATGTTCTTTGCACGAAGTTCTCTAGCAACAGGTCCAAAAATACGACTTCCTCTAATCTCACCCGCATTATTCAACAACACACACGCATTATCATCAAAACGTATATAAGAACCGTCAGCACGACGTATTTCCTTCTTAGTACGCACAATTAGCGCTTTTGAAACTGCTCCTTTTTTAACATCACTTGAAGGGATTACGCTTTTTACGGAAACAACAATAACGTCTCCTACTGAAGCGTAACGACGACCTGTTCCGCCTAATACTCGGATACACATGGCCTCTCTTGCCCCACTATTATCACAAACTGTAAGTCTAGATTCTACTTGTATCATAATTACTTAGCTCTTTCAATTATTCTTACTAGTCTCCATCTCTTAGACTTGCTCAATGGACGAGTTTCCATAATGCGTACAGTATCACCTATATTGCATTCATTTTTTTCATCATGAGCATAGTACTTCTTCGTTTTACTAACGAATTTTCCATACATAGGGTGCTTCTCTTTAAATTGAGCAGCAACAGTTATGGTCTTATCCATTTTATTGCTAAGAACCACCCCTACTCTTTCTTTTCTTAAATTTCTTACTTCCATTTAAGCTTATCATTTATCGTTAAGTTCTCTCTGGCTCAACACAGTCATCATACGAGCAATTGTCTTTCTTAATTGCTTAATTTGACATGGGTTTTCCAACGGAGAAATAGAATGATTTAAAATCAATTGTTCATAATTTGCCTTTTCGGCTTCCACTCTTTCTTGTATGTCAGCTGTAGACAGCTCCATTATTTCTGCAATCTTCATAACTTTGCTTTTTATAAATTAAGCTTCATAATCTCTTCTAACCACAAATTTAGTGGTTACAGGAAGTTTCTGAGCCCCTAAACGCAAAGCTTCCTTTGCTACATCGTAAGGTACTCCACCTACTTCAATAATTATTCTACCTGGAGTTACTGGAGCCACAAATCCCTCTGGTGCACCTTTACCTTTACCCATACGAACTTCGGCTGGTTTACTTGTAATAGGTTTATCAGGGAATACGCGAATCCATATCTGTCCTTGTCTCTGCATATATCTTGTTACAGCAATACGTGCAGCTTCAATTTGGTTTCCAGTAAGCCATTTGCTTTGCAATGATTTAATACCGAAAGAGCCAAACGCAAGTTGATGCCCTCTTTGAGCATTACCTTTCATGCGGCCTTTTTGCTGTCTTCTGAATTTTGTCTTTCTTGGTTGTAACATCTTTTCCTAAAATTCAAATTCGTTTAGCGATTAGTTTTTCTTCTTCTGAAGTTGCGTCCACCACGTTTACGCTCTTTTGTCTGTGTGAAATCTGGTGCTAAGTCCACTTTTTCGAAAACCTCACCTTTACAAATCCACACTTTGATACCAATTAGTCCAACTTTAGTCAAAGCTGGTGCTAAGTGATAATCAATATCTGCTCTAAACGTATGTAGTGGTGTTCTACCTTCACTATACGTTTCTGAACGTGCCATTTCAGCTCCGCCCAAACGACCAGAAATTTGTACTTTAATTCCCTCAGCTCCCATGCGCATAGTATTAGCAATAGCCATTTTTATAGCGCGACGATAAGAAATATTTCCTTCGATTTGACGAGCGATGTTATTAGCCACAATGATAGCATCTAGCTCAGGTCTACGAACCTCAAATATATTAATTTGAACATCCTTATCAGTAAGCTGTTTCAACTCCTCTTTTAAGCGGTCAACTTCTTGACCTCCTTTTCCAATGATTATCCCTGGACGTGAAGTACAAATAGTAATAGTTACTAACTTTAATGTGCGCTCAATAACAACTCTAGCCACACTTGCGTTAGATAATCTTGCATTAAGATATTTACGAATTTTGTTATCTTCTAACAAAGCATCAGTATAATCATCTCCACCATACCAATTAGAATCCCATCCTCTGATAATTCCTAAACGGTTGCTTATTGGATTAACTTTTTGTCCCATTCTATATCTTAATTTTGATCTTCGTTATTACTCTTTGTTCCTACATGCAAAGTAACATGATTAGAACGTTTTCTAATTCTATTACCTCTACCTTGTGCAGCAGGTCTCATTCTCATTAGTGTTGCTCCTTCATCTACAAATATCTGAGTTATATACAATTCACCGCTTTCAGCTTTACGGTCATTTTTTTGTTCCCAATTTGATATTGCAGAGCGCAACAGCTTTTCTACTTTAGAAGCTGCTTGTTTAGATGAAAACTTCAATACTCCAAGTGCTCTATTCACTTCCATTCCACGAACCATATCTGCTACTAAGCGCATCTTTCTGGGTGATGTTGGAACATTGCGTAGACTTGCAAAATATTGCTCTTTCAAAGCTTCTTTTCTTTTCTCAGCTGATATTTTTTTTCTAGCTCCCATTATTATAATTACTTTTTATTCTAATTTATAAATCCTGCTTATCTTCTATTACCAGCATGAGATCTAAAGGTACGCGTTGGAGCAAACTCGCCCAATTTGTGCCCTACCATGTTCTCTGTAATATAAACAGGAATAAATTTATTTCCATTGTGAACGGCTATTGTGTGACCAACAAAGTCAGGAGAAATCATTGATGCTCTTGCCCAAGTTTTAATCACAGATTTCTTAGGAGAATCACTCATCTCTAATACTTTCTTTTCCAGTTTCACGTCAATATATGGACCTTTTTTTAATGAACGACTCATAATTTATTCGTTTTTCAGATTACTTTTTTCTTCTCTCAACAATATACTTCGAAGACTGCTTCTTAGGAGCTCTTGTCTTAAGTCCCTTAGAATACAATCCTTTACGAGATCTTGGATGACCTCCAGAAGCACGTCCTTCACCACCACCCATAGGGTGATCCACAGGGTTCATTGCAACACCACGAGTACGTGGACGTAATCCTTGCCATCTAGAACGACCAGCTTTACCAGAACGTTCAAGTGCATGATCAGAATTACCTACACTACCAATCGTAGCTTTACAACTACTTAATATTTTTCTCACTTCACCCGATGGCAATTTAATTATACAGTATTTACCTTCACGAGAAGTTAACTGAGCATAATTACCTGCCGATCTAACTAAAGCTGCACCTTGGCCAGGACGTAATTCAATATTGTGAATCACAGTACCAATAGGAATAAATTGTAAAGGTAAAGCGTTTCCAACTTCTGGAGCTGCATCTTTACCCGACATTAGAGTCGCACCTACTTGTAATCCATTAGGAGCAATTATATATCTTTTCTCACCATCAGCATAGTACAATAGTGCAATACGAGACGAACGATTGGGATCGTATTCTATTGATTTAACAACTGCTGGAACACCATCTTTATTTCTCTTGAAATCAACAAAGCGAAGAGCTCTTTTATGACCTCCTCCTACATTGCGAGTGGTCATCTTTCCTTTATTGTTCCGACCTCCCGTAGTTTTCTTTCCAAAAACAAGAGATTTCTCTGGTACCCTTGTAGTGATCTCATCAAAGGTACCAATAATTTTATGTCTTTGCCCCGGCGTTACGGGGTTAAATTTTCTTACTGCCATTGTCTTTAAATATTGCTATAAAAGTCAATAGTTTCTCCATCTTGTAGAGTAACGATTGCCTTTTTATATGCATTTGTTCTACCATTAATTACACCCGAACGAGTATAACGCATTTTCTTCTTACCCGCAAAACGCATTGTATTTACATCTACAACGGTAACATTATACAAAGCTTCAACTTCTTTCTTAATTTCTAGCTTGTTAGCATCTGGACGAACAATAAAACCAAAACGATTTTGCTTCTCCGTCAAATCAGTCATTTTCTCTGTAACTAGCGGTTTGATAATAACTTTCAACATTATTCTAATCTCCTACTTTTTAAATTAATGCATTATCGATTGCCGATAGTGCACTTTCAGTTACAACTAACACTCCAGCATCAACCACACTATATGTATTCATACCTGCTACAGGTTGAATATTAGCTTGCTTGACATTGCGGGCCGACAAATATACATTTTTATTTACTTCTGCAAAAACCATAAGTAACTTTTTATCAGACACTTTAAGGTTTTTTATTGTTTCAACAAACTCTTTTGTCTTTGGTGTTTCAAAATCAAAATCCTCAACTACAACAATTGCATTGTTCAAGGCTTTATATGAAAGCGCAGATTTACGAGCTAACAACTTAACTTTTTTGTTAAGCTTAAACCCATAATCTCTTGGTTGTGGACCAAAAGCACGACCTCCACCAACTACAATAGGAGATTTCAAATCACCTCTACGAGCTCCACCTGTACCTTTTTGACGAATAAACTTACGACCAGTAGCATTAATCTCATTTCTTTCTTTAGTCTTATGAGTACCCTGACGCTTATTAGCCATGTGTTGTTTCACGTCCAAATAAATGGCGTGATCATTAGGCTCAATACCGAAGATAGATTCATTTAACGTAACCTTTCTTCCAGTGTCTTCACCTTTTCTGTTATATACGTTAACTTCCATTATTTCTCAATTATTACGGTTGAACCTTTACAACCAGGAACAGAACCTTTCACTAATAAAAGATTATGATCCGCAATTACTTTTAATACTTCTAAATTTTGAACAGTCACTCGGCTACCACCCATTTGGCCACCCATCTTCATACCTTTAATAACTTTCGCTGGGTATGAGCATGCACCAATAGCTCCTGGTCTACGTGGACCATGTTGACCGTGTGTAGATTCCCCTACACCACCAAATCCGTGTCTCTTAACTACTCCTTGAAATCCTTTTCCTTTAGATGTTCCAACCACGTCGACAAATAAAGTGTCTTCAAAAACATCTACAGAAAGGGTATCTCCCAACTTGAAGTCCTCATTAAAACCTTTGAACTCGGCCAAGTGTCTCTTGGGAGTTACTCCTGCTTTTTTGAAGTGACCCATTAAAGGCTTAGAAGTATGCTTCTCTTTTTGGTCTTTGAAGCCTAATTGTACAGCCTCATAACCATCCACTTCATTTGTTTTTACCTGAGTAACAACACAAGGACCTGCTTCGATAACAGTGCATGGTACATTTTTACCCTCGGCACTGAAAACGGATGTCATTCCGATTTTTTTTCCAATTAATCCTGGCATTTCTCTAATTTTTAATTATCAAACTTTAATCTCAACTTCAACACCACTTGGTAACTCTAATCGCATTAGAGAATCTACAGTCTTCGCTGTTGAACTATAAATATCAATCAATCTTTTGAATGAAGATAGTTGAAATTGCTCTCTTGACTTCTTATTCACAAAAGTTGAACGATTCACTGTAAATATACGTTTGTGCGTTGGAAGAGGAATAGGACCACTTACAATAGCACCTGTTGCTTTTACAGTCTTTACAATCTTCTCAGCCGACTTATCTACTAAATTGTGATCGTAAGATTTTAATTTGATTCTGATTTTTTGACTCATCTTATATTATTATTAATTTTAATAACAGAGAGCACATCACAGGTTAAGAGTCATTCGCTAACCTGTGATGCAGTCTCATTTTTTAATTCTTTGATTTTCCTTTAAGCTCTTCAAGTACTTTTTCAGTAAGTGAAGCAGAAACCTCTTCATGATGTGAATAAACCATAGAAGATGTAGCACGTCCTGAAGTAATTGTACGTAAAGCGGTTACATAGCCAAACATTTCAGCTAATGGAACTAATGCTTTTACAATTCTAGCTCCTGAACGACTAGATTCCATTCCTTCTACCTGTCCACGACGCTTATTTAAGTCACCAATCACATCACCCATATTTTCTTCTGGAGTCACTACCTCTAACTTCATGATAGGCTCCATCAAAACAGGCCCTGCCTTAGCACAAGCATTTCTATAAGCTAATGTTGCACAAATCTCAAATGAAAGTTGATCCGAGTCAACAGAGTGAAATGATCCATCAATAAGAGTTACCTTTAATGAGTCTAAAGGATACCCTGCTAATACACCGTTATCCATTGCTGTTTCAAATCCTTTAGCTACAGATGGTATAAACTCTCTAGGAATATTACCGCCCTTAATTTCATCAACAAACTGCAATCCTCCTTCAACAAAGTCCTCATCTACTGGACCTACTTTCACTAGGATATCAGCAAACTTACCACGACCTCCAGATTGTCTCTTGTACACTTCACGAAGTTCAATTTCTTTAGTTATAGCCTCTTTATAGTTTACTTGAGGACGACCTTGATTACACTCAACCTTAAATTCACGTCTTAAACGATCGATAATAATATCTAAGTGCAATTCTCCCATACCAGAAATCAAGGTTTGGCCTGACTCCTCATCTGTTTTCACAGTAAATGTTGGGTCTTCCTCTGCTAATTTAGCTAATCCAGCAGAAAGCTTATCCAAGTCTTTTTGAGTTTTTGGCTCAACGGCTATACCAATAACTGGATCTGGGAAGTCCATAGACTCCAATATAATTGGTGCTTCCTCATCGCAAAGAGTATCTCCTGTATGAACATCTTTAAATCCAACACCTGCTCCAATATCTCCAGCAGCAATAACATCTACAGGATTTTGTTTATTAGAGTGCATTTGGAACAAACGTGAAACACGCTCTCTCTTATCTGATCGTACGTTATAAATATAAGAACCTTTTTCAACTTTTCCCGAATAAACACGGAAAAAAGTCAAACGCCCTACATATGGATCAGTTGCAATTTTGAAAACCAAAGCTGATGTTTTTTCCTCTTCAGATGGTTTTCTATCTTCTTCTTCTCCTGTTTCTGGATTAACACCCACAACATTTTCAGTATCAACTGGAGAAGGTAAGAAAGCACAAACATAATCTAACAATGTTTGAACCCCCTTATTTTTGAAAGAAGAACCGCACAACATAGGTACAACTCTCATTTCAATAGTTCCCTTACGAAGAGCCTTTAATATTTCCTCCTCTGTAATTGTTTCAGGATCTTCAAAATATTTTTCCATTAGAGATTCATCAAGTTCTGCAACTTGCTCTAATAATTTATCTCTCCACTCTTGTGCCTCATCAGCTAAGTCTGCTGGAATCTCCTCAACATCATAGTCAGCTCCCATCGTTTCATCATGCCATAAAATAGCTTTCATTTTGATAAGATCAACTACCCCTTTGAATGATTCTTCTTCACCAATAGGAATAACAATAGCACAAGGATTAGCACCTAGCACGGTATTCATTTGACGAACAACATCATAGAAGTTTGCTCCTGAGCGGTCCATTTTATTAACATATCCAATACGTGGCACATGATATTTATCAGCCTGACGCCACACAGTCTCTGATTGAGGCTCTACACCACCAACCGCACAATAAGTTGCAACTGCCCCATCTAACACACGTAATGAACGCTCTACTTCAGCAGTAAAGTCAACGTGTCCTGGAGTATCAATAATGTTAATTTTATAAGTATTATTTTCATAAATCCAACTCGTAGTAGTCGCAGCAGAAGTAATAGTAATACCTCTTTCTTGCTCTTGCGACATCCAGTCCATAGTGGCCGTACCATCATGAGTCTCACCAATTTTGTGAGTTAATCCTGTATAAAACAAGATACGCTCTGATGTGGTAGTTTTCCCGGCATCAATATGTGCCATAATACCTATGTTACGAGTCAGCTGTAAATTTCGATGTGACATTTTATAATTCCTTACTTTATTTTTATTCTGTAATTATTTATAAATACTAAAATCTAAAATGAGCAAATGCACGGTTAGCTTCTGCCATTCTATGCATTTCTTCTTTACGTCTAAACGCTCCACCTTGCTCATTGTATGCGTCCATGATTTCAGCAGCCAAACGGTTAGCCATTGACTGCCCACCACGCTTACGAGCATAGGCAATTAGATTTTTCATCGAAATAGATTCTTTACGAGGGCCTGTAACTTCCATTGGAACCTGGAATGTAGCACCTCCCACACGACGAGATTTAACTTCAACTTGAGGAGTAACATTCTCTAATGCTTTTTTCCAAATCTCTAGGGGAGATTTTTCCTCGTTAGCCATTCTCTCTTTCACAATATCTAAGGCATTATAAAATATACCATAAGATTTGTTTTTCTTTCCATCATACATCAAATGGTTTACAAACTTAGTAACCTTTTGATCTCTAAAAACGGGGTCCGGTAGGATTACACGTTTATTTGGTTTAGCTTTTCTCATTG
The DNA here is from genome assembly GCA_012518235.1 of Bacteroidales bacterium. Classification (GTDB taxonomy): domain Bacteria; phylum Bacteroidota; class Bacteroidia; order Bacteroidales; family Bacteroidaceae; genus Bacteroides_E. The sequence continues at coordinate 4,343 of JAAYSY010000292.1, read as the reverse complement.
TTAAAAAAATAACGTTTTGTTTTGGTTGCCTATTTAAAAGTCTTCAATTTTTTTCGCTAAAAAAATTTACTCAACCTATCTATGTAGCTATCCAGAAAACTAAAACGGGTTTTTAATTCTTTTTTAAATTATAATTACTTCTTTGGACGTTTAGTTCCATATTTTGAACGACCTTGTGTACGCCCTTCTACCCCAGCAGTATCTAACGTACCACGCACAACATGATAACGAACTCCTGGAAGGTCTTTAACACGTCCTCCGCGCACTAATACAATTGAGTGCTCTTGAAGATTGTGTCCTTCACCTGGTATATAAGAGTTTACCTCTTTTTGATTGGTCAAGCGCACACGTGCTACTTTACGCATAGCGGAGTTTGGTTTTTTAGGGGTAGTAGTGTACACTCTGACACAGACTCCACGTCTTTGTGGACATGAGTCAAGTGCTGGAGAGTGACTTTTCTCCTTAATCACAGTCCGCCCTTTTCTTACTAATTGTTGAATTGTAGGCATTTCTAATTTATTTTATATTTATTATTAATTTACTTTTTCTTGTTAACTCAAACCTATTCGGCCTGCAAAATTACGAATAATAATTGAATAATCAATAGAGTAACTCTTTTTTTTAAGCCTCACCTTTTACATTAACAGTTGGTGGAAGGTTCGCATCCTCAGGAAGTTGTATCCTACCTAAAGCCTGCTCATATCTTTTTATATTATCCCCCAACGCCATCATTAAACGCTTTGCATGTTCTGGTGCCAAAACAATTCGCGATTGCACAGGTGCTTTAGGTGTACCTGGCATAACCCTTATAAAATCCAAAATAAATTCTGAAGAAGAGTGTGTAATAACAGCTAAATTAGAATATGTTCCCAAAGCTGTCTCTTCATCAAGCTCTATTTTTATCTGATCATCGTCATAATTGTCCATTACAAGTTGTTTTTATTAATAGGTATAATAATTATAAATGTACTTCAGGATTATAATGCGGTTTATCTTCCCTATACATTTTTTCAATAATTTCTTTATAGTTTTCAGCTACAACTCCACGTCTTAATTTTAGCGTGGTAGTTAGCTCTCCGCTTTTTATACTAAAAGGATTAGATAAAAGAGTGAATTTTTTTATTTGTTCATAATGAGCAAATTGCTGTTGTAAAGTTTCTATTCTTTTTTCAAACAAACGAATTATTCGTGGATTTTTAATCAACTCTTCACGAGAATCATATTTAATTCCTTCTTCTTTAGCATAATCATCTAAATAATGAAAATCTGGAACAATGAGAGCTGAAACAAATTTCCTCTGATCAGCTATTATTGCAATTTGATCAATGTAGCGATCAACCAACAATTTCGCTTCTAAAGCTTGAGGTGTTATATATTTACCATTAGATGTTTTGAATAAATCCTTAATACGTTCTGTAAGATATAACTCTCCATTTTTCATAAATCCAGCATCACCTGTTCTAAAAAATCCCTCTTCATCAAAAGCCTTCTCATTCTCTTTCTCCTTATTATAATAACCTTTTGTTATTGTTTCTCCTCGAAGTAAAATCTCATTATTCTCTCCTATTTTCACCTCGATACCTGGCATAGGTGTACCCACAGAACCAATTTCAAAACCTCTATCTTTATCTTTATAACAAGAAACTGTAGCTGTAGATTCAGTTAATCCATATCCAACCAACATATTAATTCCAACAGAATGAACAAACTCACAAATTTCATCGGGTACTGTTGCTCCTGCTGTAGGAAAAAACTTACCATTTTCTAACCCTAGCGTTTTCTTTAATAAGGTATAAACTGTTTTCTCATAAAACTTATACTTTAACTGGGTCCCTAACGGTGGTTTTTTTCCAACTCTAACGTAATCAATATTATGCTTCTTACCTACTTTTATAGCATCCAACATCAACATGCGGGTTATTCCTGTAGTGCTTTCTATTTTTTCTTGAACACCTATATATACCTTTTCCCAAAAGCGAGGTACATTAGACATTAAAGTAGGACGAACTTCTTTTAGTGTCTTTTGTATATCTGCTGGATTTAAGTTGATGCAAACCAGACAACCCACATATAATGAATAATACACCCATGCTTTCTCAAAAATATGCGCCAATGGTAAGAAAGACATAACCACATCTTTATCGTTCATGCAAGCCAATCGCTCATCATGCGATACAAAAGCCGCTAAATAATTAGAGTGATGTAGAGTAACTCCTTTAGATTCTCCCGTTGTTCCAGATGTATATAATATATTAGCCAGATCTTCTGGGCAAGCTTCTTTTCTTCTTTTTTCAACTAGTTCCTCATGAGAAACCTCATTACCTTTAGCTAAAAACTCCTCAAAATAGATAGAATGCTCATCACGTGAGTCTATAACTACGGACTTATCAAATATTATAATTTGTTTCAAAGTAGGACATAAACCAATCACTCGAAAGGCTGTATCGTATTGAAACTGTTCCCCAACAAAAACATACCTTACTTGAGCATCATTAATCATATATTGAACTTGAGAGGGAGAACTAGTAGCAAAAAATGGAATCGTTACCGCACGATTCGCAAAAGCCCCAAAATCAACATATAAATACTCTGGTTTATTCTGTGAAAAAATGCCAATATTCTCATGTTCCTCAACACCCCAATGAGCTAAGGCATTCGCTGTACGATCTACTGTATCTGAAAATTGATTCCATGAAATTGGCACCCATTTTCCAGTAGCATAATTTCTATATTTTAATGCCGCTCTTTTGCCATATTTTTTGGCTTTATGACGGATCAAAACCGATAAGTGAGGATAATTCATATGACTTTATTTATATTTAATTCTCATTTAAGATAACAAAGGTATAGTTTTATTTGGAATAATTCGACTTCTCTAAGATATATTCTATCTTTTTATAATCAAACAGTTAGAAAAGAATGACATTGAAAAATAGTTGTTTATTTAACTCTTTTCGATTTTCTTTTTTATAACTTTGCGTTGAAAAATAACAACAAAACACCAAAGTGAATCAAGAGTAATGGATTTTGAATATAATTTTATAGAGGCAAAAAATCTACTGATGGAGTTAATTCGTATTCCATCAGTAAGTAGAGATGAAGAAATCGCTGCAGATTTCCTTCAACGACATATTGAAATTAAAGGGATAGAATCTGGACGCATGGGTAATAACGTTTGGTGTTTAAGCCCTGCTTTTAGTACTGAAAAACCCACTATTTTACTAAACTCACACATTGATACTGTTAAACCAGTAAAAGGTTGGTCTATTGACCCCTTTTGTCCAATAGAAAAAAGTGGAAAACTATATGGGTTAGGAAGCAACGATGCTGGAGCTAGTTTAGTTGCTTTGTTTGAGGTATTCCAATTACTCACAATGAAAGAGCAAACTTACAATTTAATCTTCTTAGCTTCATGCGAAGAGGAGGTATCAGGAGAAAAAGGGATAGAAAGTGTCCTTCCTCATCTTCCCCCTATCAATTTTGCCCTTGTAGGTGAACCCACCCAAATGCGACCTGCTATTGCTGAGAAAGGATTAATGGTACTTGACATTAAAGCAAAAGGAAAATCGGGACATGCGGCACGTAACGAAGGGGTAAATGCTATATATAAAGCCATAGATGATATTTTATGGCTAAAAGACTATCATTTTGATAAGGTCTCCGATTTATTAGGTGAGGTAAAAATGACAATTACACAAATCGAGGCAGGAACACAACATAATGTAATTCCTGATCGCTGCTCATTTGTAGTAGATATTAGAAGTAATGGGCTATACAGTAATGAGGAGATACTAAAAACAATTCAAGCAAACATTACTGCGAACGTCTTTGCTAGATCTACTAGACTAAACGCCTCGCACCTACCCAATGATCACTTTTTTATGCAAAGAATAAAAGAGATGAAACTTGAACCTTTTGGATCACCCACATTATCCGATCAAGCATTAATGAACTTTCCTTCTGTTAAAATTGGACCGGGTAACTCAGCTCGATCACATACTGCAGATGAATATATTATTTTATCCGAAATAGCTGACGCAATACCTCTTTATTACAACCTACTAAACGGTATGGCTATTCGTTAAAGCTTCCTAATAGCAAAAAAATCATTCAATACAGCATAAGACATACCTCCAGAATGGAGAGCAAAATAGACAATGGATGCCTGAAGTAGTAAAAAAGAATAAGCGAGAGTAGTAAAACAATCATAATTTATGATTGCATGTTAGAAATTAGAAAAAACCGTCTACTTATATCAATATAAAACAAATATAAGAGAAACCTCATCTTATGTCCTAGTCATACTGATCACTTGCCCTAGGCAAACCAGCCACTTGCCCTAG
>JAAYSY010000291.1 GCA_012518235.1 Bacteroidales bacterium | reverse complement strand
TCTTATAAGTTAACAGAACTATTACTTTTCATAAAAAGAATATAATCAGCTAGACTAACTTCTGTCTTGTACCTCCAACTATTTCCCTTAATTTAAAACAAATTAGAAACGATAGAACTACAGATGAATGATTCTCGTATTCCTATTAATGCTCCAAACAATACAATAAAAATAATAACTGCTATTGCAGTAACTAATATTTTTGTTACTTTATTCATCTCTTCATTATCTTTAGATTCAACTTGTAAAAATCTCTGTTATAATTAGTATTATCTCATCCTATTAATGTGATTATAATTTACAACTTAAACTAATAATAACAGAGAATATTAACGATTTAACTCATTAGCCATAATCGATGCATATCCATTGTGTTTAAACCATTTATGTGCCCAGTTAGGAACCATATAAATATAACCAGATTCATCTTCATGAGGTACTGCATCTAATTGACGCCCGATAGCAAAACTGGCATCTCTCTCACTTAAATTGCACTGTTTTCCTATTTCTTGTCTTAGTAGGCGATAAGAGATAGATCGAATCATATCAGAAGTAACCTCTCCGTTATTCAAAGCAACAGCAGTTTTAGAATCTTCTTTTAATATCTCTTTTAATGCATCTAAAGTAGGTGCTTTAATTACAGGTCCTACTCGAAGTCCCCAAAAGCAATACTCTCCATTTACTTTATACATTTGAAACCCATTGCATCTATTACGCTCATTGCATTCTAATGCATATTGTTTTAATTGTGAATTTACTACTCGCTCCATCACTTCGGGTATAATAGGAGTACGTCTTAGTTGTCCATAAGTATATCGTTCGCAATTAATACCATCCGCTCCTTGAGGGACATCGTCATTACTTACTTCGCATATCGAAGCTTTCTTTACAAGACCTGGAAAATCAGGATACACACTTTTAAATTCCATATTCTTTCTTTATCTAGTTTCTGCAATAAAACACTTGTAAACCACAGTTACAATAAAGTAACCCTAGTAAAGATAGTAAAAAATACTTTACTAGGGTCTATAGTTTCTCTATTAATCCTTACCTTTAAGTTTTAGATTACACAACAGCAATCAATAGTATATTTGATTAATATGGAAAGTAGTAATTATACATTATATATAAAAAACATGGTTTGCGATCGTTGCATTATGGTCGTTCGCCAGCAACTCACTCTTTTAGGCTATGAGTTTCTTTCGGTAGAGTTAGGTACTGTTTCTTTTTCCCAACCACTTACTCAACAAGATATTAAGACCCTCAAAGACTCTATAGAACCTCTTGGTTTTGAGGTCATTGATGATAAACGCTTCCAACTAATAGAGCAAGTAAAGAACTTAATTGTAAAATTAGTCCACTACAAAAACAATGATCTTAAAGTCAACCTATCTCAATATATAGCGAGTCAGTTGCATCAAGATTATAGTTACATTAGCAATCTTTTTTCTGAACTCGAAGGGACAACCATCGAACAATACTTTATTGCTCAAAAAATAGAAAAAGTAAAAGAGCTGTTAGACTACGATGAGTTATCATTAAGTGAAATTGCCGACACCTTAAATTATTCTAGTGTTGCTCACTTAAGTACACAATTCAAAAAGGTGACTAAGCTAACCCCTAGTCAGTTCAAACAACGAAAACAAGAAAAAAGAAAGCCTTTAGATAAAATCTAATACCATTTTTCTTAACACGCAATCAACTTATAGTCTCCTGCTTTTGATAATGCAGCTTGTAAATCTGCTAGAACTAGAGGTCCATTTTGATAATGAATAATAGCTTGAGGTGGATTCAAGGTAACTACAGCCTCAACTCCAGCTAAAGCATTTAATGCCTGTTCTACATGTAAGCGACAATGATTGCACATCATCCCCTCTACTTTAAATTCTTGTTTCATTTGATTCTGTTTTTTAGTTTTTAATTGAATATTCTTTCTCTTTAATCGTAAACTATTAGATACCACACTTACACTACTCAATGCCATAGCAGCCCCAGCAATCATAGGATTCAGTAAAAATCCATTGATGGGATAAAGAATTCCTGCCGCTATAGGTACACCTATTAAATTATAAATAAAGGCCCAAAATAGATTTTGCTTAATGGTTCTAACCGTTAATCTTGATAGCTTTATAGCTTCGGGTATCTTAGTTAACTCCGATGAAATGAGTGTCATCTTTGCCACATCCATAGCAATGTCACTCCCCTTACCCATTGCTATACTTAAATCTGCTTGAGCCAGAGCAGCACTATCGTTTATTCCATCGCCCACCATAGCTACCACCTTACCTTCATGCTGTAGCTTTTTAACAAAATCAGCTTTTTCGCCAGGTAATATCTCGGCTTCATAGTGCTTAATATTTACTTCCGAAGC
>JAAYSY010000054.1 GCA_012518235.1 Bacteroidales bacterium | reverse complement strand
GGGCTAAAAAAAGGGGACAGTGAGGGGACAAAGAAGAATAAAGAGAAGAAAGAATATAATACAAAAGAAACTACTACTAACGTAGTAGTAAAGAAAAGAGTCGCAGCTGAAGCTGCTACACACTCACAATGAAAATGAATTGTTGGGTTTTATTTGTTTTAGTTGATTTTGTTACAAAAACAGTTTGTAAGTACTTATTTCTCCTTTTAGCTTGAAAGAAATCATTTCTAAAACAAAAGAAATACTTTAAAATAGACTCTACTTATTGTTATCTAAAATATTCCCATTCTGCAAAGTAGAGATGTCATATAAAAACAATAAATAGCTCTTGTCTTTTAATAAAATTGTTATCTTTGTTTTTGAATTCTTGAAAACATCTTGTATTCAAGAAATAGTATCATAATATTATGAAATTAGAAAACAATATGAAACAGGAAATTAAACCAGCGGAAGGTCGTTTGGGTGTATTAGTTGTAGGGGTAGGGGGTGCTGTTTCCACTACTTTTATTTTAGGTACATTAGCAGCACGAAAAGGATTAGCAGAACCTATAGGCTCAATAACCCAGTTAGCCACTATTCGTTTAGGTAAAAGAAATGAAAATCGTTTCCCTAAAATAAAGGATGTTGTTCCTTTAGCTGATATGAACGACTTAGTTTTTGGGGGATGGGACCTTTTTGAAGAAGATGGTTATGATGCATCTAAGCAAGCTGCTGTTTTTGAAGATAAAGACTTGAATCTAGTTAAAGATGAGCTGAAAGAAATAAAACCAATGAAGGCTGTATTTGACCAAAAATGGGTTAAAAGACTTCATGGTACTCATGTAAAACCAGCAGCAACTTGTTGGGAGCATACTGAAATGTTGCGTGAGGATATTAGAAAATTTAAAAAAGATAACAACTGTACCCGTGTTGTGGTTATATGGTCTGCAAGTACTGAGATTTATTTACCACCTTCAAAAGAACATGAATCTTTAGCTGCTTTAGAAAAAGCAATGAAGGAAGACAACACAGATGTTATTGCACCAAGTATGTGTTATGCTTATGCTGCATTAGCTGAGGGCGTACCATTTATTATGGGAGCTCCTAACTTATGTATTGATATTCCAGCTATGTGGGAGTTGGCAGATAAGAATAAAGTAGCTATTTGTGGAAAAGATTATAAAACCGGACAAACAATGTTGAAAACGGTTTTAGCACCTATGCTTAAAACTCGTATGTTAGGTTTGAATGGTTGGTTCTCTACTAATATTTTAGGTAATCGTGATGGTGAAGTTTTAGATGATCCTGATTCATTCAAAACAAAAGAAGTTAGTAAATTATCTGTTATCGATACCATTTTACAACCTGAACTTTATCCAGAATTATATAAAGATTACTATCACAAAGTACGCATTAATTATTACCCACCACGTGGAGATAATAAAGAAGGATGGGATAATATAGACCTTTTTGGTTGGATGGGCTATCCTATGCAATTAAAAGTGGATTTCTTATGTAGAGACTCTATTTTAGCTGCACCTCTTGTATTGGACTTAGTTCTATTTACAGATTTAGCACAACGCGCAGGTATGTCAGGTATTCAAGAGTGGTTGTCATTCTACTTTAAGAGTCCAATGCATGATGAAAATCACATTCCTGAACACGATTTATTTATCCAATACACAAAACTTAAGAATACATTGAGAAAAATGATTGGAGAAGAAACAATTGATCACTTAGATTAATCTATATGAAATATGCTGTTATAGCAGCTGGACAGGGGTCCCGTTTGGTTTCAGACGGGATTTCTGTGTCTAAGCCACTACTTGAAGTAAACGGAGAGCCTTTATTACAACGTTTAATAGCTCTATTTATGAGACATAACGCAGAGTCCATTGCTTTAATTATTAACGAAGAAATGGATGATGTAAAAGAGTTTGTTACGGGTTTGAATCTTCCAATTCCACTAGATTTAGTTGTGAAATCCACTCCCGATTCATTACATAGTTTTTATGAGTTAAGTGTAAAAATTCAGCATGCTGATAAGTTTTGTTTAACTACTGTTGATCCAATTTTTAGAGAAGAAGAGTTTTCATCTTATATTTCAGCTTTTCAAAGTGATGATAATAATGATGCCTTGATGGCTGTAACCGATTTTATTGATGATGAAAAACCTCTATATGTTAAGACAGATCAAAATCTAAATATTTTAGGGTACGAAAATGAGTATTATGCTAATGCTCAATATGTGTCAGGAGGTATTTATTGTTTAAATAATAAGGTCCTCAGTTTGTTACCTGATGTTGTAAAAAGTGGAGTTACACGAATGAGAGGGTTCCAACAAGCCATTATAGATGCAGGTCTTAAAGCAAAAGCCTATCCTTTTTCAAAAATAATTGATGTTGATCATGCTTCTGATCGCAAAAAAGCAGAAGAATTTATTCGAAATATGTAATTTTGCCGAATGAAAAAAGAGATAGTCTTTGCCGCTATACAACGGCACACATCATATTCACCTAATCATATTGGAAATGATTCGGCCATATTAAATGGAGTGGCTAAAAAAATAATTAGTCAAGGTCATAAAGTACACTTTTATACTGAACAGGAGTTTATTACATCTGGGGTTACAGAGAGGTATATTTTTACAATGCTACGAAATAAGGCAGCTGTAAAACGCTTGCAGAGCCTTGAGAATCAAGGTGCAATTTCTGTTAACTCGGCTTTTGGTATTGAAAACTGTACAAGAGAACATATGACTCGCTTATTGATTGATGCAAAAGTCTCTCATCCAAAGAGCTGGATTATTAATACTCATGGGGTTTTTGATGAAATAGAGAATGAAGATATATTGTATCCTTTATGGATAAAACGAGCTGATTTTCATGCAATACATAGAGAGGATGTTACATTTGTTCGTTCTCTTACTCACTTGAAAAGTATTTTGGCTGAATACGCTCTGCGTGGAATAGAGCGTGTAGTAATAAATGAGCATTTAGAAGGTGATTTAGTTAAGTTTTATGGCGTAGTAGGTACCCCATTTTTTTATTGGTTCTATCCCTATTTAAATCAACATAGTAAGTTTGGATTAGAAGAAATTAATGGAAAACCACAAGGGTTTTCTTTTCAAGAAGAAGATTTGAAAGCAATATGCAACCGTGCTGCCGAAGTACTTAATGTGAAAGTCTATGGAGGGGATTGTATCGTTTCATCTGATGGGAAAATTAATATCATTGACTTTAACGATTGGCCTAGCTTTGCTCCATGTAGAGAAGAAGCCACTGAAGCTATAGCATCTGTAATACTAAAAAATATAACAAAACATGTGTCAACCGAAAAAAAATAAAACGGAAGATATACCATCTTTAGAATCTACTCTAAAGTCAAATGATACTGAAGAGTGGATTGATTTAATTTTTTATAGACCCATTGGTTATCGATGGGCTTTGTTTTTCCATAAGTTAAATGCTACCCCCAATACTATAACTATTATTTCTATATTTTTAGGTGTAGCTGGAGGGATACTTTTCTATCCGGAAAATTTACTTTTGAATGTAATCGGAATGCTCCTTTTGGTTTGGGCTAATATGTATGATAGTGCCGATGGACAACTAGCTCGGATGACTGGACAGAAATCAGATTTAGGAAGAGTTCTAGATGGAGTTTCTGGCGATTTGTGGTTTATATCTATTTACGTATCTATTTGTTTACGCCTTACACCTACTTGGGGCTTTTGGATATGGGTTTTAGGAGCAGTCGCTGGATTTTTTCATGGAAAACAGGCTTCTATGGCTGATTATTATCGTAACATTCATCTGTTTTTTATTAAAGGTAGAGAAGGGAGTGAATTAGATAACTCAGTAAAAGAAAAACAGAAGTATAATACCATGAGTTGGAAAGATGAGAAGCTGAATAAATTATTCTTGTGGTTTTATATTCGCTATACAGCAGCTCAAGAAAAATCAACTCCTTCTTTTCAGCATTTTTTTGGTTTACTAAAGCAGAAAGGATTAAATTCTATTCCTAAGTCTTTAAAAGACAATTTTAGAATGGCGAGTCTTCCTTTAATGAAATATACCAATATTCTCTCTTTTAATACGAGAGTGTTTGTTCTCTTTTTATCGTTGTTTATTAATGAACCTTGGATTTATTTTGTATTTGAGCTTACAGTGTTAAATTTGATCCTAATCTATATGATTGTTAAACACGAGAATTTTAGCTCGAAATTTTATAAAGAGTTAGTTGAGAAATACCCACAAAATGAAGAATAAGTTAAGGAATTTCTTTTTTGTTTTTGGAGTAGTAGCTGTAGTTATTATGGTTTTTACATTTGATGTCTCTCCACAACAAATAGCTACTGACTTGAAGAGAGCTGGATATTATTTGCCCTTAGTACTTCTTTTATGGGTTGTTATTTACTTTTTTAATGCAAGTGCTTGGCATGTCATTTTGTCCAGTGATAAAAAATCTCCGATTCCTTTTCACAAATTGTATAAATTCACAATCACAGGTTTTGCTTTAAATTATGTAACACCAGGTGGTTTAATGGGGGGGGAACCTTATCGAATTATGGAAGCAACGCCATATGTTGGTGTAGACAAGGCTTCATCCTCAGTTATATTATATGTGATGATGCATATATTTTCTCACTTCTTGTTTTGGATGAGTTCTGTTTTTTTGTTTCTCTTTTATTATCCTGTTTCTAAAGCAACAGCTATAATACTTGCCTTTATGCTTCTATTTTGCTTTTTATTTATTCTGTTGTTTTGGCAAGGGTATAAAAAGGGATTTGTTGTTTTTTTGACTCGTATAGGTTGTAAAATACCTTATTTGAAAAAATATGTATCTCATTTTTCTAAAAAATATAGTGAAAATTTAGAAAAAATAGACTCTCAAATTGCTTTGTTACATCGCCAGGAAAAACGATCTTTTTATGGTGCTTTATTTTTAGAGTATACTGCACGTATTATTAGTTGTGTTGAGGTTTGGCTTATATTACACATTTTGACACATCAGGTTAGTTTTTTTGATTGTATATTAATTGTCTCTTTCTCTTCTTTCTTTGCTAATCTTTTGTTTTTTTTACCGATGCAAGTGGGAGGACGTGAAGGCGGCTTTGCTTTAGCGGTGCATGGTTTATCTCTTTCTGGGGCATATGGTGTATATACCGCTTTAATAACAAGAGTAAGAGAACTTGTATGGATAGTGATAGGTTTAATATTAATGAGAATAGGAAACATAAAGAAAAACACAAAATGATAGATAAAAAAGGTATTGAAGCTATAGCTTTTGATTTTGGAGGTACTTTAGATTCTCCTTTTAAGCATTGGTTTACTATTTATTTAGAGGCTTATAGTAAAGTATTAGATACTACTGTAGAGAAAGAGCAGTTGCTAGATGCTTATATAAAAACTGAGCAGATGTTAGAGCGTGAAGGACTTATTGCTTCTGATTTTGATTTATATCAAACTCAATTAACAAAAACTAATCTACAGGTGGAATTTTTGGTGGAAGAGGATATATTACCAATTTCTTCTCCACAAGAGTGTGCAGAAGAAGTAGCTAATTATGTTACCTATTATGCCACAAAGTGGGCGCAAAAATCAAAACCTGTTTTAGAGTATCTAAAGTCTAAATATAGATTATTTGTAGTGTCAAACTATTATGGAAATTTAGAATCTGTGTTAGAAGGTTTGTCATTGACTTCTTATTTCTCATCTCTAACAGATTCTACTGTAGCTAATCTAAGAAAGCCAGATCCTGCATTATGGCAATTAGCAATAAATCAAGAGGGGTTACAACCTGAAAATGTTTTAGTAGTAGGTGATTCGCTTAAAAATGATATTTTACCAGCTTTAAGTATTGGCTGTCAAGCAATACATGGTGTTGAGAATATCCACACTGAAAATACTGACGGGGTTATTGAAATAACTCACTTAAAACAGTTATTAGAGATACTTTAAAAGATCTTTAGTTAACAGAAAAAATCCACTCATATATCATCTTTAATTCTTATTATTTTGTATTTTGAAATAAGAAACAAAGTAACGATATAACCATGAATAATTTTACATTTTATAGTCCTACTGAATTTGTTTTTGGTAAGGATAGTGAATTACAGGTTGCAGACTTAGTGAAGAAGTATGGTGGAAGTAATATTCTATTAGTTTTTGGAGGAGGATC
>JAAYSY010000290.1 GCA_012518235.1 Bacteroidales bacterium | reverse complement strand
TGCTTATGAACAAAACAATTCTCTCTCCAGAAAAAGACCCTATGGGCCATGCTATTGTGGATTTCTATCATAATAGAAGAACTGAAACCTTACGTATTTTCTCTCCTCAATTTGAGGAGGATGAGTTTCCCATTGATCTTCTTTTTAGAACATTCGAAGAGATGCCATCAATTGAGCAAGAAGCATTAAAATTGGCCAAAGGAAACATTCTTGATGTTGGAGCTGGTAGTGGATGTCACACGTTGGCTCTACACAAAATGGGACATAAAAGCGTAGAGGCTATCGATATATCTGAATTATCTGTAGGTGTCATGAAAGAACAAGGAATTGAATCTGTCAAACAAGTTAATTTTTTTGATACCTCATTTCAAGGAAAATACGAGACTATTTTAATGTTAATGAACGGATCGGGTATCATTGAGAACTTAACTAATATTCCTCATTTTTTTAATAGGGCAAGAGAATTACTTACACCTAGTGGGTGTATTTTAATGGACTCTAGTGACTTAAGCTATCTGTATCAACAAGAGGATGGTAGTTTAATATTTACAGAAGAAGATGATCATTATTTTGGTGAAGTCGAGTTTACATTGCAATATGGTGATATTAAAGGCGACCCATATACTTGGCTCTACTTAGATTTTCAGACGCTAGAAGGTGCTGCTATTCACCATGGTTTCATTGCTGAACCTGTTGTTATTGGCGACTATTTTAACTTTCTAGTTCGCCTTACTCCTGCTAAATAACCTTTTGAAACTACATAAATAAACGAGAGAGAGGTTAATTTAGTATTAGCCTCTCTTTCTTATAGCACTGCTACCTATTCTATTTCAAACTAAAACTAGAATAACCATTTAATTATAGTACTTAAGAGCTGAATAACTTACTCAAAGTTTTCTAGCTCATCTAATGATATTAACTTATTCACTATAGCATAAATAGTCAGTCCCGACACACTATGTATTTGTAGTTTACTAGTAATGTTTTTCCTGTGGGTAATTACGGTGTGAATAGAGATAATTAAAAAATCCGCTATTTCTTTATTCGTCATGCCCCGAACAATACAAATTAAGACTTCTTTCTCTCTATCACTTAATGAGTCATCTAACTCCTCATCAGGTAAGACCTTTTTCAACTTATCAATGGTGTTTGTTAGCTGATTCAAATCATCATATATAGATATTGTTTCATCGTACTTATTTACAATGCTATTATCAATAAACGAGCTGAGTAATGCAACTACATGAATCTGTTTCTCTTTGTACTTCTCCTTAAACAAGGCAATGTCAAAATAAGCATCAAAATGAGGATTGATAAAAAGAATATCTAACGACTGCGTGTCAATACACACTTTTAGAGATTGCGGCGTAGCTAATTCAACAATTTGCATATTAATATTAGGTAATTGTTTAAGAGCACTAGACAATCCACCTCGAATAATTACAGAACTCTCTGCTATTGCAACATGTAGTGTCTGTTTATTTTTCATTCTCTCTTATTTTTTTCTCTAACTCTAAAATTGCAGGAGTAAATATATAGTCCTCCACCTTACAATGTGCTTCTAATTCTGCCTCACAACTATAAATGTCAAACAAAGTAGAAAACATCAAGCTATTATTACTTTTCGAAGTACGATATTTTAAGATGATATTTTTCAATTCCGTTAATCGTTCACTAACTAAATCATGATGCTTAGAATATGTAGATATCGTATAATCATCTAATATATCTCCCTTGAGTAAACCCTCAACGTATTTAAAAACAGTTTCATCTTCATAAGTCATATGCTTATTTACTTCTTGCATATAGTTATCAAAAAACTGAATAATAAGAAAATCGATTTCATTTTTTTCATCACCAGAAGTAGCCTCTACTAGCTTTTTTCTGATGCCTGGCAATGCAAAATCTAGAAAGTAAGAGTGTGAATTTTTCAAATACTCTACTAATGTACCAATGGAGAGTTCAATAGTTTCATCTATACGACAAGATCCTTCTCCAATAAAATTGATTACAGTTAAAAAAGTATTGCAATCTACTTTATTCTCATTACAAACTTCTTCTACTGTTTTACTACCAAAACCTAGAGACAGTCCAAAGCGATTC
>JAAYSY010000053.1 GCA_012518235.1 Bacteroidales bacterium | reverse complement strand
TATTTTGATTGCTTCCTCATCTGGCAGTGCAGATAAACTCCTAAAAGGAATAGTCTGGGCACCGTAGTAATAGGTTAAATGTTTTATCAAGTCTATGCCCCCTAAGTTTCAATTAGAACCATTTATGACCATATGTATCATATCACCTAACAGTCCTGATGTATATGAAGACTAGAATATCGAAATATACTTATTTCGGCTTACCACAGGGTCACATACAACAACTAAGAACATCTTTACTGTGGATTTTTAATATTATATCTAAAAGTTCTTGACACTTATAAGAATTCCTCTAATAAAACTATTTAAAATTATACTTTTTAAGTATCTGCTCAGAAATCCTTCCTGCTGTAGATAAATGATTCTTTAAATCAAGTTCAACTAATGTAGAGTTATACCTACTCACTTTTCCAGAAAATGATTAGCCCCTTTGTACTCACATTGTCCCTATGTATTCTAAACATTTTATTATATGCAATGTGTACTAAGGCACATCTAGTTTTCCACACTCTACCTACAGCTCATATTTTAATATAATCTAGAGCCATTTTTACATATGGTCTGGGCATTGTTGATATTCTGCAATTTAACATAGATAGTGTCATATCTTTTTAGATTAGGTTTAGCGATTGTGAAATCAGGACTAGTAATACTATCTTAAACCATGTAATAGCGCATAAACTTTAATTTATTGTCCTAAATGCCTTATTTAAAAGATTCTCACGTCTTTCTTCTTCAGTTGATATCAAGTACAACTCTTTTCTATGGTGTCTTTTATATCCTGAGACTGTAGTTCTGTCTAATTCATTCTTTATACATGTTATTACATCATCTTTATAATATGAAAAAACCTTTTTTGGACTATCAGTTTTAAAATAATTCAGATAATTATCCTTTTCACCCATTTTAGTAAATACTTCTTGCCTATATAATGGTTTATCTTCGTTACTGATCTTAGACTCAAGGGGCATTATTAAAGAAATAATTCCATTGCAATATGCTGTAACTACGTATCTCTGTCCTATAATCATGCTAAATCTGTCTCTTGTATTTCTAATACTTAGAGTAACTCTTTGATCATCCTCTTTAAGTTTAAAATATCCTATAATATAGGTCCAGATATCAAAAAATTCTGCTAGCCATTTTCTTGAAGGGAAAAACTCAGCAATTTCTAAAATTTCTGATGGTATATCCCTACTTGTATTTGGAATTCTTTTAAACTCATCAGGGTTCCCTGCCATTATAATAGGTGAACCATCGCTTAATCCGATTTTCCTTCTTTCAAATGTTGCTTTTATTGTACCTTCATTATCAATTCGTTTTTCTAATTTAATTAGATCAGAACTGTCTATCATTTTGGTTTTATCCCACATATCATCGAACCAAAAGTTTAGTTCTTCAATTAGCTTAAGGTCATCAATTGATATAGACATTTCAATATTTTTTCTCATTCCTGAAACTGTAAGGTTTGCCGAACCTAAAATTGCTCTTTCTTTGTTAAGAAAAACTTTACTATGTAGGTTATCGCAGTGGTGTATTTTATCTCCAAAATCCTTAATTAACTCTAAAGTTTTTTTGCGTTCATATGTATTACTACAACTATTTAACCATTCTGTAATATCAGAAATAATTCTAACCTCATTTGCTGCATCATGTAAAATAGTGAGATACTTCCTATCAATATATGGACAAGTCATACTGACATCACTATCTTTAAATAATTTTAACAATTCATTCAAGAAAGGAGATTCATTATTCTTCCCCAATTTGTGATAGATTAACTTCATGATACCATCCTTTCAAACAAGTAGCAATTTTCGTTATGAACCACAGTCTTTATAGGTGGCTTGACTGTCTGTTGATTGCGTAATGACAGCAAACCATGATTTGACTGGTATACACACTGACTATTATATAAAAATAATTTTACCAAGATTTATAATGTATCTTAGCTGGTTCAAACCTATTGGTTTGGGTCTTTCTACTAGCTGGGTGCCCAAAGGCAACTAAAGAAACTGGCCTTATATGGTTTTGAATAATCTCATATCTGATCTATAACGATATTTCCTTCAACCTCTACTGACATACGTTTTGCGAACTTGTGTAAAAAGTCAGCTTTTCTATATAAATTTTCTTTGAATATTCAAAATGTAGATCGGTCAAAAACATTTGATCCTGTCTTGGCCGTTCGTCGAGAAGCCAGTCGCATGCTTTTTTCATATTCATACCATGGCTAATACTGTATTCAAAATGTATCCATATTTCAAATACGCCAAAGTGATCTAACATATCGGCATCCTGCTAGATTTTTATATAGATTGTTTCTTCTGTTAGAACCCTTTGGTCATGTAGCTCTATAATCCTACAAACTTCATTTAACTCATCATCCATTAGCTCGTCTTTTAGCAACTGACGGGTTTTCTCTGCTCCAAGCTGTGCATGTAATCGTGAAACCATGCAGAAACAATTAAAATATCATCTCGGGTATTATCATCAGGTAATATGTTTTTTCGAATCATCTTAGATAGGTTTGCAACCCTTTGTCCATGGTCATACTTATTGCCTTTCTCCATAAAAGAAAATGTGCTGTGTTTCCAAAGTAATTGTAGCAATTTCCTTTATTCTCATAAAATTCATTAGTGTCTTCTCCTTTTATCCAGCTAATATCGAATTCTCCACCATATCCAAAAAGGATCAAACAAGAATAAACTTTAGCTTACGCTTGCCAAAGGGGTTTTTGTAGACTTGCCGATTTACCATATCGCACTTGACAATAGATATTTAGAAACGAGCCAGTCCTAGGTACAATATATCGTGTTTATTGAAAACATTCTAAAACAAAATTATAAAGCCTTTCTTCCTTGGATAAAGCTTGTCCACAAAGAGAAGGTGTAATGACATCTAAATCTCACTGTGATTAATATACAAGCTGCCCTCTGTTTTACTATAGACATATTCATTGTTACTATATGGCAAATGGCTTATTGATACATCATTTACTAGCCTTGTACTCGCTAGGCCTTATAAGAGGCTATTAAACTTAGTGTCCTTGCTGATGCCAGTGCCTTCGTGAGCCAACTTACAACCGCCAATATTGTCTAGGGCAACTGATAAAATGAAATTAGTAACCCCATTGTTATACTAAATTCTTCACTTTAGTTTATACAATTCTCAGTGGCGTTTTGGCATACTCTTGTGGTATGTTATTTTATTTTGTCTGTGGCCTATCACTACTACTTATCTGGTGTATATTGCGACCATCTAAAGAGCACTAAAAATTATAACATCAGGCCTTTAATGTCTGGATAAAATCTCTCATAAGGCATATAGACTCACATAACTGTTGATAAGTATATTTTGTATTATGTGTGTTTTCTGGGTGGTGTATTTGGTGTCTTATATACTCAGTTAAAGTAATATTCTCCTCTTTAGTTTTATTTCCCTGTATAACCTTTAAATATTTAATAAGAGGTTTACCTGTTTTGAAGGCCTCTAGTTGACCTTCAGCTTCGATAAAACCATAAAGTTCATTATGATATTCCTCGGTAACCTCAGAGAACGCTAAATAGTTCACTTCATTTAGAGATGGATATGGTAATTGATCGTGTAAAACAGTCTCTACTATTTTTAAATTATCCTTTGTTGAAATCAGACGGAGATTTTCAAAGCTGAGTTCCTTCACAATACATGAGCTATGTGTAGTTATTATAATCTGTGTATTAGGTGATGATGCAAGATTTAAAAGTGCATTGATCAAGGTTTTCTGGTGCTCAGTGTGTTGTGAAGTCTCAGGTTCTTCTATTGCATATATAATGCTAGGGCTGTTCATTTCTAACTTTCTCCGTTCAGCTTCTGCTCTAAAGAAATTTAGAAGTATTAATCGTTTGACTCCACTTCCCCTTTTATTAATAGGGATTCCCTCATCACCAGAAATTGAAACATTCTTAAAAACATCATACCATTTGAGATTCTCAGCTGGGGGTATTACAGGATTTAAGCTATCTGCTATTTCAGCATTCATTTCTCTAAGTTTTTCAAGTGTTCTATCAGAAACCTCCTTTAACTTGGTTCCTACTTCACAAGCAATTTCACTAAGTGTTTGTTTTATGTCATCGTCACTTAGTATCTGCTTAACTGCTTCCTTTAAAGGATCTTGTACTTCATCATCACTATCAGTATTTTTTCTATCTGACTGAAACAAAGAATACGTTGGAAGATAGCTTCGAAGCTTGTCCCATATTGATTTGGTATCACCTTTAGTGACATCGAGTTCTATGTCTGCTAATTGTAGATCCTCATTATAATGTTGCCAGATAGCAGTCCTCATAATAGCATTTCTTGTTTTATCATGGCATTGAATATTATTTTGGTCTATAATTTTCCTAAGATCAGAGTCTTTCTTCATTAGTAAATCCTTACATTCTGGATTTGTTGGATGATATGCACGTATAAATACTTTTTCTTTTCCTGCTTTAGGGTATTTTTTGATCACTTCTAGCATGTTATCTGAGTTAACTAGGTATTCATCCTGCAGTGTAGTTTCGTTTGTAGAATCAATTACGATCCTATCTGGGAGTTTGTCAAAGCATACAGAAATACTTATCTCTGTATCTCCATCTATAGTTGCTTGTTTGTTAATATCGTATTTGTCCATCTTAATTATTCCCTTACCTTCATTAAAAAAGATATCCAAGGCTTCTAAAATAGTCGACTTTCCTGTGTCATTTTTTCCTACAAAAGCAGTCAAATCACAAAAATCAATTGAAATTTCTCCCCGATAAGACCTAAAATTCTTTAACCTTACTGTTCTCATTCTCATAAATCATCCCCCCGAAATTCTAATTTATCATGTAATCCTTGTTGCTTAATGTAAACCTTATTTACATAGGCTTACCATAATTCGTAATGTATCTTAGCTGGTTCATACCTATTGGTTTGGGTCTTTTTACTAGCTGGGTGCCCAAAGGCAACTAAAGAAACTGGCCTTATATGGTTAGGTAGATTGAACTCTTTTACTATAGCTTTATAAAGGTCTCCACTCTGCTTTACTCCACACCAAACGCCACCTAGTCCAATTGAATGAATAGCAAGAAGTATATTCTCAGTTGCTGCAGAACAATCAGCTAAGATCCATTCAGGTATACCCTGAACAACCCTGTCACCACAAACAACAATGCAGGCTGCAGCACTTTTCAGCATACCTACATAACGATTATTCTCCGCGATTCTCGCCATTTTCTCCTTATCTTTTGTCACTAAAAAATGAAAGGGTCTTTTGTTGGTCGCTGACGGTGCACAAAGGCCTGCATTTAGAATCGTATCTATCTGGACCTTAACTACATCCTCATTAGTAAATGCACGAATACTTGTCCGATTAGAAATGGCCTCTAATACTTCATTGTTAAGCATTTCTGGAGCTTGGTCTGGCTCTGGTATAGGCGATCTAGTATCAGGCTCAATATCTAAATGAACATTTAATTTTTCCTCACCATCAATCCCTAAATCCTTTAGAAGTTGCTTATTAAAGATTATGCAAAACTTTCCGCCACCTCCAGACATTAGCCTAGATTTAAACTCTACATTTTCAATAGCACATCTTACATATATTGTACCTTTGGGGATGTTAAACTCTACTCTTGGATCAAAGGGGAGATATGCTAAAACCTTATTACCTTCATTCTGAATATCCACTATACAATTCATTAGCTTTCATCCCATCCTAACTGTATTTTTCTCTTTTGTTTACCTATTAACATGAAAAACTATTGGTTTTTATAAGTCTGCTGATAATCAATGTGCTATATAAAAGCTGATACATAGCAGTGAGTTTGCTTTAATTAAAACTACTTGATAGCTTAACCCTTATCCATGTATAACAATAAGGGTATTACTTAGTTTCACAATCATACCCTCTGTTTTACTTTAAGTATTGCCTCTACTTTTCACTCAAAGGTTTACTTTCCTTTACTTCTTGTTTTCCTAATGTAGAAAGAATAACTACCTGGTTTTTTAAGATCTTTGCTAATGCAAAATATATAATTGTTGATGCAAAGCCACCCGCTAAATCAAGTATAAATCCAAGCCCTGATTCCATGGCTAAACCACCTATGATATATCTTATGTTTTATGAGTAGGTATATTTCTGTTTCTATAGCGTGTTTGGGTATAGGTTGATTCTCACTGTATATGAATATTATACCATGAATATTCTAAGCTGCAACAAAATTTGTATTCTTTATCTGTTTTCTACTTTATGAGATATTTTTCGCAAATAGCTTTATAGACTTAGTCTGTACGCTAATAATTTTCTATTGGTCTTGCCTTGATTATTTGCTTAAGTCAGCAGGTTAATGATTTCAAAGGAGGTCACAAAATCAAGTGATCTTGTTTGAGAATTATTACAGTAAACACCATAACAAGGTGAGTTTTCAATTGACTTAGGTTTTGCCTCAAGTAGTCCTTGGTCAGCTTAAACGACGAGGTTAGATAAGCCTTGCATAGATGAGGTCTTCTACATGGCCATGTGTTCAGCAGACTAAGAGTACTGCTGCCTTGTCCCCACCTGTATTTTATTGTTTCAGATACTTAGTCAAAGCTTTGCTATAAGATTTACCGCTATTAAATTTTTGAAAATTAGTTTAGTTCATAGACCATAATGTATTCTTCTTCTATCTTTTTGACTATCTTAAAGCCTACTTTTTCATACATCCTAAC
>JAAYSY010000289.1 GCA_012518235.1 Bacteroidales bacterium | reverse complement strand
TAGGAGCTGTTTATTTGAATTTAGCTGAAGCTGCAGCTGAGTGTGGTAAGCTTGATGAGGCTATGAAGTATGTTAATATTATCCGTCATCGTGCGGGCTTTTCACCTAAGGTTGATGTGAAAGCAAAAAGTAAAGAAGAGGCAGTTTTATTGGTAAGGCATGAAAGACAGGTTGAACTTGCTTATGAAGAGTATAGATATTTTGATTGTAGACGATGGTCGTTACCTGGGGAAGATTTATTAAATGAGAAATTTAGTACAGGGATGAAAATAACAAGAAATGAAGACAATTCTTTTAATTATGAAAGAATATTAGTAGGAACTCAGAGTGCTTCAACCCCTAGTAAAATGTCTTATGAAAGTAAGTATCATTTACTTCCAATACCTTTAGTTGAGGTTTCTAAAATAGAATCTCAAACAGGTGAAAGATGGCAAAATCCAGGTTGGTAAAAATAAAAAAGATATAAAAAACTATGAAAAATAGAATATACAAATTAATAAGAACGGCTTGCTTATTTCTATTGTTTGCTATCGTTTCCAGCGGAGTTGTAGCAAAGCAAAATTTAAGCGCTTCAAGTAACTTTATGGAGCAAAGTGGGCTGACAAAGAAAGTGTTTGGTAAAGTTATCGATTCATATGGTCGACCATTAAAATTTGAAAAACTTTATATTCCTGAATTACATATTGAAATATTAACCGAAGATAATGGTTCGTTTACTGTTGAAGCTCCCCTAGAACTAACCGAGATTCAAATACAATGTGCGGGATTTCAATCTCAGAAGATTACCGTTGAAGAAGATTTGGTGATAACTCTAGCTTCTGATGTTCATAAGAAAGATGAGTTTATACCTGTATCTTTAATGAGAAACGAAAAACGAAGTGAAATAACAGGTTCTTTTTCAACGATAAAAGGAGAAGAACTTGAAAAATATCCATCAGGTGGGTTCACTGGTGCTTTAACTGGGAAACTATCTGGCTTAACAGTACTCCAAGGGGGTGGTCAACCCAATGGTGACGGAGCAGGATTATTTATTCGTGGTCGAAACACACTAAGCGGAAACTCTCCTATTTTTGTTGTAGATGGAATAGTTTCACCAACATTAGATTTAAATATGATGGACCCTAAGACAATTGAGTCTATCACAGTATTAAAAGATGCTGCAGCTTGTGCACTATATGGTTTTCAAGGTGCTTCTGGTGTGATATTAATAACCACCAAAAGAGGGGTAATAGGAAAACCAAAGGTTTCTTATTCATCTGATTTCTCTATACAGCAGCCTACAAGAAAACCTAAAATGCTACATAGTTGGGAGTATGCATCTTTAAGAAATCAAGCTTTAATTAATGATGGTTTGACTCCTGAATTTAGAGAGTCTGAAATCTTAGCTTATGAAAATGGGATAAATCGTGAATTATACCCTGATAATAACTGGTATAAAGAGTACCTTAAAAGTTCTGCATTTATGCATCGTCATAATGTGAATATAACAGGAGGAAGTGAGCGTGTTAAATATTTTGTGAATGCTGGATACACTGATCAACAATCTTTATTTAAGATTGATGGTACATCAAACTCAGATCCCTCTCAATATATGCGACGTTTTAATGAACGAATGAACTTGGATATTAAGCTCCTTCCTAACCTAGATGCATTTTTAAATCAGATGGTCATTGTAAAGAGGAACAACTCTCACCCACATGGTACAGGTACTATATTAGATGGTATTTATAAACTACCAGCAACCGAGAACGGACCTTTAACTCCTGATGGAAATATTATTGTTTCTCCATGGAATCCAAACTCTGTTTATGGTATGTTGAATCGTACAGGTTATCAACGATATACAGAGACAAATATTAATGTAGCTTTAGGTTTACGTTGGGGGTTAGATTTTATAACAAAAGGTTTAGAGTTGAAAGGAGTTGTAGGGTATGAGTCAAGACATCAAAGTGGTATTTTTGGATCACAAGATTATGCTAGATACATTAAGGATGTAAATAACCCTTATGAGCTTTCTTTTATACCTTATGGTGGATGGACCGATACAGCATTAGCTTTGAATAAGGGGTCTAACTATCGTTACTTCTTAAACTTTAATGGATTCTTAAATTATAGTAGAACATTTAATAAGAAACATTCCGTAGAAGGATTTCTTAACTTCTTCGCACAGAATATTATTAGAGAAGGAGGAGGAGTTCAACTATTACCTTATGATTATTTATCTTTTAATTTACATGGAAAATATGGATATGATAATCGTTACTTTATCCAATTAGATGGAAGTTGGATGAGTTCAGATCAATTCAAAAGAAGTAATAAGTTTGGATTTTTCCCTACGATTTCGGGTTCATGGGTCGCTTCAAATGAAGCATTTGTCAAAGAAAATGTTGGTGATTGGTTAAGTTACTTACAAGTAAGAGCTTCTTATGGTAAGTTAGGAAATGATAACATTCCCGGAGGACGATATATGTATGAAGATGATATTCGTCAAGGTAGAGGGGGATACATTCAAAGCTTATACTCAGGAGCCTTAATTACGGAAGCTTTGTTAGGTAACCCTTACCTTAAATGGGAAGATTCAAGACAGCAAAACTATGGAATATCTTTGGGATTATTTAATGAGTTAACTTTGAACTTTGATTATTATATCCATAGATCTCGCGATATTTTGATTAAAGATTATCGTTTACCTAGTTTGCAAGGAGTTCCTTACGGAAGAATGGCTTATGAAAATGCAGGGAAAGTGCATAATAAAGGGTTTGAATTAGAATTATTATATGATAAAGAGATAAATAAAGATCTAAGAATAAATCTTGGAAGTTCTATTTCTTTCAATAGAAATAAAGTTATTGATGCTTATGAAGTGGATAGAGGAGATAGCAATTTCTATACTCCTTATCGTCAAACTGGATATGCAATAGGTCAACACTTCGGTTATTTGATTGATACATCAAATGGGAATGGTTATTTTAACTCAGAGAAAGAAATCGAAGAGAGTAATTTACTATATGAAGGAGTGGCACCTAGAGTTGGAGACTTTAAATACAAGGATTTGAACGGTGATGGTATAATAAACAATCAAGATTATGTTCCGATTAAATATAACACATTACCAGAAATTTCATATTCTTTTAATTTAGGATCAACTTATAAAGGGTTTGATTTTTATGCACATATGCAAGGGATAGCTCACTCCTCAAGAATGTATAACGGAATGGGGGTTTTTGAATTCTTTGGTAAAGGTACTTTCTTTTCTCACCATAAAAACGCATGGACAGAAGAACGCTTTAATAATGGCGATAAAATATCTTATCCAGCATTATCTACCAAACAAAGTTCTAGTACTCAAGCTAATAGTTTCTTTATCAAAAGTCAAGATTACTTTAGGCTAAAAAATGTAGAATTAGGGTATACTTTACCTGTTTCAATAAGTAAGAAAATTCATACTGAAAAAATTCGATTCTATATTAATGGAACAAATTTATTAACATTCGGAGGAAATAAATTCAAAGGTCTAGATCCAGAATCTTCATCTTTGAGCTCATACCCTCATTATAGAACTTATAACTTAGGTCTTAACATTGTTTTCTAAAAATAGTTACACTATGAAATCAGTATATAAAAATATATTATTAATCATATCTCTTGTGATATCAACATCATGTGTTGATATCGAGAGGTATGAAGATGGAAGAATTTCCTACGATGAAATTTTTCAAAATGATAAAAAAACTGCAGGATACTTAAATCGTTGTTATTCTTATTTAGAAGCATTCGGAACCCAATATCCTGGGTCAACTATGTTAGCAGCTTATTGTGATGAGAGTCATGATACAAATGATGTTTTACATGGTGCGGCAAGTAATTGGCAAAAGGGTCAATTAACTCCTTATTATAATCCTATAGAAAATGGTTATGAATTATGGGGTCACTATTGGGGTGGAATACATTATTGTAACGTGTTTTTGGATAATATTGATGAAGCAAATTTGCGTAGTGAGTTAGATCGTAATAGTTGGAGAGCACAGGCATATGCTCTTAGAGCTTTTTACTATCTTCAATTAATCAAAAGGTTTGGAGCTGTACCTATTGCGACGAAACCATATGATAAGAATTTTGATTATACTCAATTAAAAAAGAATACTTTTGCTGAGTGTGCTCAGCAAATTTTATCGGATTGCGATAAAGCATTAGAAGCAACTGATGAGGAGTTGATGTGGCGTGCAGGGAATGCAGAGAACGATAAAGGGAAATTCTCCAAAGCTGTAGTTCATGCTATTCGTTCTCAAACAGCATTATATGCTGCTAGTCCTTTATGGAAAGATGGTGATTTTGGATGGAAGGAAGCAGCTAAAATAACCAAGGAGTCTTTGGATGCTTGTTTAGCTCATGGGTATGAGCTGTTTAGACATCAACCTGCTGGAAATCAAGGTTACTCTCCTTATGATTTGTATTTTTTGACTCCAATGGAGGTGACTGGAGGTAATGATAGAGAGACCATTTATGAAACAGGAGGACGTATGAATCTTTATAGATATCATGGGTTACCTATAGTGAATGGATTTGAAAGAGTAGGTATTAGTCCATCACAAGAGTTAATAGATGCTTATGAAACAATAGATGGCAAGCAACCAATATTGGGCTATAAAGATGCTAATCATTTAAATCCAATAATTAATGCTGAAGCCACACTTTACGATGAATCTAAACCTTACATTAATCGTGATCCTCGCTTAATGGCCTCTATTTACTATAATGGCTCACGTCATAACCTTAATGACCCTAATAGCTTTGTTTGGACTCAAGTAGGTGGGAACTGTGGTATTAAACCTTATAGTTCAATGAATACACGTACGGGGTATTATTTAAGAAAATACACTCATTTTGAATCTAATAAAAATGCAAATAAGGATGGTATATTTAAGTTATATAGACTTGCAGAATTATATTTAAATGCTGCAGAGGCTATAAATGAAGCTACTGAAGGGGATGTAGCCCCCAAGGAAGCGGTAGATGCTATAAACTCTGTTAGGTCAAGAGTAGGCATGAAAGCATTACCAATGGGAATCAGTAAAGATGATTTCAGAAAGCGTGTACGCAATGAACGTAGAGTGGAGTTAGCTTTTGAAGAGCATCGTTTTTTTGATGTACGTCGTTGGAATATTTTAGATCAAACCGATAAGGTAGTTACTGGTATGAAAGCCGAAAATCTTGGTGGGACAATAAAGTACACACGTTTTGCTGTTGATAATAATAGAAAAGCGTATTCAGATAAATATTTGAGACTTCCTATACCCGGAGATGAGGTTATTCGATTAAAGAAATTGACTGGAATTAATTTTCAAAATCCAGGTTGGAATTAATAAAATAGAATAAAAGATGAGAAAGTTACTGTTATTATTATGTCTTCTAACATCATATTCCATTAGTTATGCACAAATTGAGTTGCCTTCAATTATTGGAGATAATATGGTGTTACAGCGTAATTCAAAGGCTAAGATATGGGGGAAAACTCAAAAAAATAAACCTGTTGAAGTTTCTGTAAGTTGGAATAATAAAAAATACACAACAACTGCAAAAGAAGATGGGAAATGGGAGGTGTTAGTTGATACTCAAGAAGCTGGAGGTCCATATACAATAACAATAAAAAGTAATAAGGACTCCAAAACATTAACAAATATACTTTTAGGTGACGTTTGGGTATGTTCTGGGCAGTCTAATATGGAAATGCCTGTTAAAGGATTAATGGGACAACCTGTAAAAAATTCTTTAGATGCCATAATAGAATCCGAGAGTTTTCCACAAATTCATATGTATACGGCTAAACAAGTACCCGCTTTATCTCCACAAGATGATGTTCCAGGTGAGTGGGCACAGGCCTCAATTGAAACCACTGGTGATTTTAGCGCTGTAGGATACTTTTATGCTAAGGCATTACATCAAGTTACTAAAATACCAATAGGTATGGTTCATTTCAGTTGGGGGGGAGCCTCAATAGAAACATGGATGAGTAAGAATGCTTTAAATAAGTATGAACATGTAGATTTAGATAATATTGAAATTCATCCTAGTGTTCCACAACAAATCCCAACTTTACTATATAATGGTATGCTGATGCCATTGACTAATTTTACGGTAAAAGGTTTTATATGGTACCAAGGAGAGACCAATATTCCTAATTATCATCAGTATACCTCTCTTTTTTCTGACTTGGTTTATGAGTGGAGAGCATTGTTTAATGGAGGAGAAGAAATGCCTTTTTATTATGTGCAGATTGCTCCTTTTCAATATGATGGTCCTGATAAAAGAGAAAGTGCTTTTTTAAGAGAGGCACAGTTAAAATGTTTAGATGTTGTTCCTAATACAGGAATGGCTGTAACTATGGATAAAGGAGAGTTAGAGTGTATACATCCATCTGAAAAAGAGATTGTTGGAAAAAGATTAGCATATCAAGCTTTAGCTAAGACTTATGGCTATGAGTCTTTTCCTTGCGATGGTCCATTGGTCGATAATGTAGAAGAGAAAGAAGGTAAACTATTGGTTCGATTTAAAAATGCTGATTTAGGGTTATATCCCATGTTTAAAAACTTAGAAGGTTTTGAATTAGCTGGAGAAAATAAAGAGTTTTATCCCGCTAAAGCTGTCGTTCCAAATTTTGGGAATGTATTAGAGGTTTCATCAGATGATGTTCCCAGTCCAAAATACGTAAGATATGGTTTTAGAAATTACTTGACAGGATCACTATATAATGGTGAAGGGTTGCCTGCTAGTTCTTTTAGAACTGATTTTTAATATATTATTTATAGGTTTAGTTAGGAATGAGAAATCAATTAAGAGTGAAAAAGAAATTGTTGTTAGTTGTAATGCTTTTAGGCTTATTTCCGTTGGTTAGTTTACATGCAGAGATGGTAAATAATCTTAAAGCAAAAAAGGTAAATAAGGTTTATCTTAAGGATAATAAAAAAGCATTGATAAATCCCGATATGGGATGGACCATGCACTTTTATTCTAATGTGCTAGCTCATTATGGTTCTAAGTTAGAGCCATGGGACACATTAGATGATTTTCCAGGCGTAAGTACAGTTTACTTAAGAGTTCCATGGAATTGTATTCAACTAGATGAAGAAACATTTGCTTGGGAAACATTAGATACTCCAGCTCAACGGTGGATTGATAAAGGAAAAAAAGTAGCATTGAGAATTACAGCGACAGAAAACTGGATGACGCAAGCTACTCCACAGTTCGTTTTTGATGCTGGGGCAAAAAAATATCAAGCTTATGACTATTTTGAGCCAGATTATGATGATCCTATTTTTTTAGAGAAAGTAGAGGAGTTTATTAAAGTTATGGCAGAGCGCTATGATGGAAATCCTAATATTGCTTTTGTTGATATAGGTCATTTTGGAATGTGGGGTGAAGGACATACTGTTGTAACAACCCCTGTTCATGGTAAATCCTGGAGTATAGAAACTCAAAAAAAGATGATAGACATATATTGTAAGTATTTTAAAAAGACGCAATTATGTATTTCTGATGATTTTGTTGGGGATTCTGAGCCCGGTAGTAGGTTTCCAATTTCTGATTATGCCTTTTTGAAAGGAGTAACGATAAGAGATGATAGTATTTTAGTTCAAAAAGCACCAAAACACTGGTTCCATAGTGAAATGGCTCAATTGTTTTGGCCAACAATGCCTGTTATTCTTGAACATGAGCATTATGAGGGTTCGAAAAAAAGAGGTTGTTGGGATAAGGACTTATTACTTCAATCTGTTGAAGATTATCATGCATCATATATGTCAATACATACTTGGCCTCGCTTGTTACTAGACGAGAATAGAGATGTCATAGATAAAATAAATCTTAGAATGGGATATCGATTACATGCAAAATCTGTTGTTTATCCAAAGAAAGTAAAAAAAAGTGAACCTTTTTTAGTTCAGTGGAACTGGCAGAACTTAGGCGTTGCTCCTTGTTATAAAGGTGGATATCCTTGCCTAACTTTAAAAGATGATAGAGGAGGTATTGTATCAGTTATGGTTGACCCTAATTTCAATGTAAAATCAATGATGCCTGCTAAAGTAGGAGAAGCTGTTGATCATAAAGTGGTTTCTGAGTTTAGAGTAGCATATGAGTTACAGGATGTTAAAGGACCTTTTTCAAGAGCTTGTAAAGCTGGAGAATATGATGTGTATATCTCTGTTGGCACTCTTGATGGAACACCTGTTTTTGAACTGCCATACGATGAAACGGATGGAAAGAAAAGATACAAAATAGGAAGAATAAAGTTAATTGATTAATGGCTATATTATAGTGAGATTGAAGCTTTCACTTTTTTTGTAAAAGTGGATAGCTTTGAAAAAGTGTTGTTTGAATGAGAGCTCGATTATCGAGTTCTCATTTTTTATATTAAGGAAATACATCACAGGTTAAGTATCTTGTTAAAATATTAAAAGTGCTATTTTGTGTTTTAGATATAATGAGTATTATAAAGTGTGTTGTTAAGCTTAACTAGAGTATTGTAGAAGAACTATTGGCTATATGTTTTATGTGACTTTAATATAAGTTTAAAGAGGGGTAAATTAAAACTAGCAGATTTTCTTTTCTTTTGGTTATTACTTTATTTCTTGGGTCGATGATGATTTTTTTATAGATTAGAAGAATCTAACTAAAGAAGAAAGAAAAAACACGAAATATATATTAAAATAAAACCTTTTACACTATGGTAACACGAAGAGAGTTCTTTAAAAAAGTAGCTTTAGGTTCTGCAGCACTTGCTGCAAGTGGAGTTGAGGCTAAAACATCAAGTTTAGGATTTAATAAAATCCATTCACCATTTAGGTCTAAAGATAAAGTTAAATTGGCTTGTATAGGTATTGGTCATCGTGGAGAGCAAATAATGAATGACTTAGAAAATACAGGATTAGCAAATATTGTAGCACTTTGTGATGTGGATATGGGAGCTCCACACACTCAAAAAATGATGGAGAAATACCCTAAAGCTAAAAGATTTCAAGATTTTAGAAAGTTATTCGAAGAATATGGTGATCAGTTTGAAGCAGTATCTGTAGCTACACCAGATCATTCGCATTTTCCTATTTGTATGTTAGCCATGGATTATGGAAAGCATGTTTATGTGGAAAAGCCTATGGGTAGAACTTTCTATGAAGCTGAGTTGATGATGGATAAAGCTAGAAGACATCCTAATGTAGTCACTCAAGTTGGAAATCAAGGACACTCTGAGGCGAATTACTTCCAGTTTAAAGCCTGGCTTGAAGCTGGGATTATTAAGGATGTAACTGCTGTATCTGCTCATATGAATAACCCTAGAAGATGGCATACTTGGGACCCTAATATTTACAAATTGCCCGCAGCTGAGTCTATTCCTGAGACATTAGATTGGGATACTTGGATGTGTGCTGTACCTTATCATGAATATAATAAACTCTATCACTATGGAGAGTGGAGAAGTTGGTTCGATTTAGGTATGGGGGCATTAGGAGATTGGGGAGCACATATACTAGATACGGTACATGAGTTCTTAGAGTTAGGATTACCTTATGAAATAAATCCTATATTTTTAGATCAACCGAATGATTATTTTTATCCGATGTCTAGTACTATTTTGTTTAAATTCCCTCAACGTAAAGGTATGCCACCAGTTGATGTTACATGGTATGATGGAGTAGATAACTTACCTCCTATACCCGATGGTTATGGTGTTTCTGCTTTAGATCCGAATATCCCTGCTTCTGGAGCTGGAGAAATAAAGCCATCTAAACTTAATCCAGGAAAAATTATATATTCTAAAGAGTTGACATTTAAAGGAGGGTCTCATGGTAGTACACTAGAGATTATACCTAAAGAAAAAGCCATTGAAATGGAGAGCTTATTACCTAATGTTCCTGAAAGTTCCTCAAATCACTTTGCTAACTTCTTATTATCTTGTCAAGGTATTGAGAAGCCAAGATCTCCATTCGAAATACATGGACCTTTAAGTCAAGTATTTTCTTTGGGTGTAATGGCTCAACGGTTAAGAACCCCTCTTTATTTTGATAGTCGCACAAAAGAAATAACCAATAATGCTTTTGCTAATGCCATGTTAGCAGGTTTGCCTCCACGAAAAGGTTGGGAAGAGTTTTATCAATTATAATTGTAAAAATAAAAATGAAAAATATATTATCTGTATTACTAGCTTTGTTAATTATTTCCCCTTCAATACAAGCACAACGAGAAAAAGACTGGAACTATTTATTTAATGGGAAGAACTTAAATGGATGGAAAAAGCTAAATGGTGAGGCTGAGTATAAAGTTCAAGATGGATGTATTATTGGTATATCTAAAATGAACACTCCTAATACTTTTTTAGCGACAAAAGAGAATTATAGTAACTTTATTTTAGAGTTTGAATTTAAGGTGGATGATGGTTTAAATTCTGGAGTTCAATTTCGTAGTTTAAGTTCAGCCTCATACAATAAAGGGCGAGTTCATGGGTATCAATTTGAAATAGACCCCTCAGATAGAGCTTGGTCAGGTGGTATTTACGATGAGGCTAGAAGAGGGTGGTTATACCCCTTAACTCATAATCCACGGGCACATAAGGCATTTAAAAATAATGAGTGGAATAAAGCACGTATTGAAGCTATTGGACCTTCCATTAGAACGTGGATTAATGGTATTGAATGTGCTAACTTATGGGATGATGAAACCTTAGATGGTTTTATAGCTTTACAAGTTCATGCTATTGGAGATAAGAAATTTGAAGGTAAAGAAATTAGCTGGAGAAATATACGTATTTGTACCACTCGATTAGAAGAATACATTACACAAACTAACCGTAAAGTACCACAAGTGAATACAACCACTAATAAACTATCAAAATTAGAAGAAGCTAAAGGGTGGAAGTTACTTTGGGATGGTAAGACCAATAAAGGTTGGCGAAGTGCTAAATCAGATCATTTTCCAGACAAAGGATGGAAAATTGAAGATGGCATTTTGAAAGTAATTGGAAGTGATGGTGGTGAATCAGCTCATGGAGGTGATATAGTGACTATTGATACGTATAAGAATTTTATTTTGGAGGTTCATTTTAAATTGACTAAAGGGGCTAATAGTGGAATAAAATACTTTGTTGATCCTGAGCTAAATAAAGGAGATGGATCAGCTATTGGATGTGAGTTTCAAGTTTTAGACGACCAGAATCATCCTGATGCTAAGCTAGGTGTTAAAGGAAATCGAACAGTGGGTTCACTCTATGATTTGATTCCAGCTAAAAGTACTAAGCGAGTATTTAATAATGAATTTAATATTGCACGTGTTGTGGTTAAAGGAGATAAAGTTGAACACTGGCTGAATGGTATGAAAGTACTTTCTTATAAAAGAAATAACGACATGTGGAATGCGTTGGTAGCATACAGTAAATTTAAAGACTGGCTTAATT
>JAAYSY010000288.1 GCA_012518235.1 Bacteroidales bacterium | reverse complement strand
CTTCATAATTCTCTCTTTAGTTTAACTAAATATTTATTTATTATTATAGCTTATTTTATAACTTTCCTTGCTACCAATTAGTTACAATTTGCAAATATATTAATAAATATGAAATTATCAACCTCTTCTTACAAAAAATGCTATATTTCTTCCATTTTGATACCCAAACAGCATTTATTCCGAAAAAAAAGGAAGCAAAAAGTAAATTCAAAGGACAATAAACACTAAAAAGAGACTTACAAATAGATAGTCTCATGCAAACAAAACGCTCGTTTTTGTATAAATAATGCATAATAACACATAAAGAGCTTTCTTTTTGTCATTAATCAATAAAAACTAAATATTACACTTAGGTTTTTTAACATTTGAATTATTTTGACTTTTTATCGAAATCAAATTCAAAGCGTTTATGGTGTTTATTTTATCAATTAGAGAATATCCCTTATTTTGAGTAATGAATCAACAACATACGTGGGTTGAAAACAGAAAACAGACCTATCAAACAATGAATTAGGGTCATAAAAAATTTGAGACATATTTATATTTTTTGCGCCAAGAATATCAGTATTCCAGTTATCTCCTATCATTATGGAATTAGATACAGTAGATTTTGTTATCGACAAGGCTAAATGGAATATTTCCCTATTAGGTTTCATAACCCCATAATCTTCAGATAATACTACCTTCTTAAAATAGTGCAATATACCCGATGCTTCCATTTTGCTAAACTGCATCTCCCTAAATCCATTAGATAGAATATATAAATTGTAACGATCGAATGAATAATCTAAAAGCTCTTTAGCTCCATCAATCAGTTTTCCTTTCCTTTTGATCCTATCTAGATAAGTCTCCCTATAATTTGCTATTAATTGTTTATCCTTCACACCAACACATAATAAAGGGTGAGCAAAACGTAAATCATTTAATTCATCTTTAGTAATCTTTCCCTCACCATAAATAGACCACAGCTTATTATTGTTCTCCTCATATAAAGAAAAGAAATGATCGAAAGAATCAAAGTACCTATAAAAATGAAAGTCTTCATAGACTTCCATAAAAGTATCTTTAGAGTTTTCAGAACAAGCCCATAAGGTATCATCTAAATCAAAAAACACATTTTCTAATTTCTCCATTTTAATATTTTCCTTTCTTTCTGCACCATTATATATACTTATCTTTTCGGCACACACAATAAAAAGAGAGCTGCTTACACTAAATAAACAGCTCTCTACTTATTATCAATTAATAATTTGTTACTTAACTAATAAGACTAAATACTTAGACACACTCCAAAAATTAGTTGGGTCTAAAATCACTAACGAATATTGATTCTTATCGTCTTTAACTAACTCGTACGATCCTTCTGGATGAGTAGTTAATAAGTTGGCTCGTTTAGAGTACAATCTGATCTCTTTTGTTGTACGAATATCTATTTGAGTGAAATAATCTTTATTGAAATCGGAATCTTTCAACACATCCCCACTCACTAATATCTTTTGCGATTTTAATTCAGAGCGCGTACCAAACACAAACCAAGCGGTATTCATTTCGGCTTCTTGTGCAGCAACAGTACGAGATTTCTCAACGTTTGCAGCTTCTAGTTTTTCTCTTTCCATACTCAAAGAGCTAACAATAGTATCTAATTCTTGAATTCTAATGTTTTTTGAAGCTAATTCAGTTTGCAACTCTTCAATCCGACGAGCTCTTACCTCTAATTCTCTATTCAAGTTTTCTACGGCTTTACGAAGTTGTACCGATTGGTTATTACTAGATTTTAATTGTCCTTCTAACTTGGCTATTTGCTCCTTATTAGCCTCCATGGTACGAGAGATAAAATCAATATCGGCAATAATCTGTTCTTTTGCACTCGCTGAATTTTCTCCAATAGTTCCTCGTTGTAGATCAACTCTGCTTTCCGCCTCACTAATCTTACGAAAACCTTCTTGCACAACATTGAAAGTCTCCATCATTTCATCCAATTCTGCATTCCGTTGACTTAACTCAAGCTCTAATGCTTCTTTCTCCTTTTTACTAGCCCCTCCCGTATTACATGAAGTAACTATAAATAGGGCACATACAGTAAGTAAAAGTGTTAATCTTTTCATACAAATTTTGTTATTGATTTCTGTTTTAATTTTCTATTTTTTCGATTGAATATATCCTTCTATTACAACAACGATTTCTCCACGAGGTTCATTTTGTGTGAAGTAAGACACTACTTCAGCTAAAGTCCCTCTAACTGTTTCTTCGTGTAGCTTAGATATTTCTCTTGAAACACTAACCTTTCTTTCAGCCCCCATAAACTCTATTAACTGAGTCAACGTTTTAACTAATCGATAAGGAGACTCATAAAAAACAAGTGTACGCTCTTCTTTAGCTAAACTCTCCATTTTGGTTTTTCGCCCTTTTTTAGGAGGTAAAAAACCCTCAAAAAGAAACCGATCACACGGAAGCCCCGACACAACTAAAGCAGGAATTAGTGCAGTAGCACCAGGTAAGCATTCAACATGAATAGCTTCTTTTACACACTCACGAACTAATAAAAACCCAGGATCAGAGATACCCGGTGTACCCGCATCGGAGATAAGAGCCATATTTTCACCCGCTTTTAATCGACTAATTAAAGGTGAAACCGTTTTGTGTTCATTATGCATATGATGCGATTGCATAGGTTTGCTGATATCAAAATGCTTCAAAAGCACACCCGATGTACGTGTGTCCTCAGCTAAAATAACATCTACGTCATTCAGCACTTTAATCCCTCGAAGTGTCATATCATCTAAATTACCCACCGGAGTAGGTACTATATATAATTTTCCTGCTGACTCCATTAAATTTTCCTCTTGCAAACTTTATACAAATCTCAAGTTTTTATAATTAACTTTCAAAATACTTTTCTAAAACAACCACTAAATCCTCCCACTCTTCACTATCCTCTTTCACCTGTAAATTTCGCTTTGCATAGGTTAAACTATCTGCTAAAGAGTTAAATTCCTGAATTCGATTAAAAAAAGATTTCAGACTTTTACTATCTCCGTTAAACCACTCCCCAGAAAATCTAAAGATATCATTTAAACTTAATGATGAATATATATCATCTTCCATTTTTAATAAATGATCACCTAAAATAGAGGTTCCTTCCATAGGTCCCCCATTATTCTTTCTGTTTTTTGCCTGTATTTCATACGACTGGCTTAAAAGGCAATCAAT
>JAAYSY010000052.1 GCA_012518235.1 Bacteroidales bacterium | reverse complement strand
GCTATAAAAGGAATACTTCCTGCTGTTAAAACTGTAGCACCAGCCAAAGTTGTTTTGAGAAAACCTCGCCTATTTAATTTCATAATATTGTTTTTTATTGACCTGATCCAGGTACAGGAACAACAAATTTGCTTATATCCATTTTACCTAGATTTAAATCTGCAGGTGTATAATCAAGTGTTGAACTGCTCATATTATCCCAAGTCGTTGTTTCACCGCTGTAAGCAGATTCTCTACCCATTAATGCAGCCATGTTAGAAATTGCAGTTTCCGAAGCTTGTTCAATGAGCGTGTTACTACGAATGTGATTAATAAGATTCACGTGTTCTAGTGTATATGGATTAGTTTGTTTGAAGTTTTTGTTTTCCTCATCCATATCATATTGCCATAATATATTACCTTTAAGGTCTTTAATGGTATGTCCATTGTTTGATGACCAAGAACCTTTAGTTCCTTGTATAAACTCGCTAACGTTGGTAGAACAACCATCAATTTGACGACACATACTGTGTAGATGAACTCCATTTTCCATTTCAAAGTCGATGCTGAAGTTATCATATTGGTCTCCAGTAACTCTACGCTGACGTGAACCAAATCCTGTTGCACTAACAGGCTTTAATCCGCTAAACCATGTAAATACATCAATATTATGAACGTGTTGTTCTATAATATGATCACCAGATAACCATTTCCAGTTAACCCAGTCTCTAATCATCCATTCTGCTTCGCTCCATCCTGGTTGACGGTCTCTGTACCAAAGCATACCTTGGTTCCAATAAACAGTACCACCAGTTATTTCTCCAATCATGCCATCCATAATACGTTTGTACGACTCTACGTACTTACGTTCATGATGTCTTTGAGTACCTGTAACAACGCAAAGATTCTTTGCTTGTGCTTGTTTAGCAGCTGCTACTACTTTTCTATAACCAACAGCATCAACAAACAAAGGCTTTTCTAAGAAACAATGTTTTCCTTTTTCTATAGCATATTTAAAGTGATCGGGTCTAAAGAAAGGAGGAGCTGTAGCAATAACTACATCTACGCCACTATCAATTAGTTGCTTATAAGCATCTAAACCTACAAAGCGCTTGTCTTCAGGAATAGTAATACCTCTGTCATTTTGCAATTGATTGGCAAGACCATCTACGCGATCTTGGAAAACATCAGCTAATGCTACAATAGTAACATCATTAGCTGCATTTAACCAATCTTGTGCAGCACCTGAACCTCTACCACCGCAGCCAATAACTCCTGCAGTAAGTTTTTTACCGTCTTTAGCTACATCCATTAAGTCAGGAATGTAATAACTTCCAGGTTCTTTTAATGGAGTAAATCCAGATGATGTTTTATCTCCTCCACTACAAGATGTCAAAAGTGAAGAAACTTGAGATAATCCTGCAACTCCGATACCGGCTAGTGCTGATTGCTTGAAGAATGATCTTCTACTAATGTTGTGTTTTTCTTTCATACTTACTGTTTTGTTTTTAGCTATATACTTGTTTTATTATTTAATTGCTTCATCGATATCGCAAACTACTCTAAAACCAACCGCTTTAATATCTGAATACCACCAGATACTCTTTGGTTGTTGTGGGTCTGTTTTTAACCAGTCGTCATGTTGAGTGTGTGTGCGTGCTGCACAACGCAACTCTGAGGCATCTGACCCATAGAAACCACCACGTAAAACCCATTCTTCTCCTTCTGTCGAAATTGGGTCTGTTACTTGTTGTGGGGTTTTGGAGTAAGCTTCTGGATCATATTTATCTGCGCAATACTCCATTACGTTTCCTAGCATGTTTTTTAATCCAAAAGGATTTGCTTTTACTGCTGATGGTTCTTCAGTTCTATTTCTACTATTATTTTCATAGATAGCATATTCTGAAATGACATTAGTAGAAGCTGAGATGAATTTTCTCCAGAAACCTATATTGGAGAATGATTTTGGATTTCCTTCAAAGAAATAGGGAGTTTCTGTACCTCCTCTAGCAGCATACTCCCACTCAGCTTCAGTAGGAAGTCTATAATTTTTTCCTGTTTTTTTTGAAAGCCATAAGCAAAAAGTTTCTGCAGCATAGTGAGTCATTGTAATCGCAGGACGATCACCAACACCCCAACCTTGATCTGGGAAACCAAAAGGCGGAGTAGGACCAGAAATAGCATCTACATCAGGATCACTGCTATTTATATCATAAACATGTTGAGGGGGTGTTCTCCCTTCGCTCATTGTGTGTGCATAAAATTCCCAGAATAAATCCCATGTTGTTTCAGCTTCTGCCATAAAGAAGGGGGTAATGGTAACCTCTCTAACTGGACCTTCATCATTTTGACGAAAAGCTTCTTTAGTATCACTTCCCATCTTGAAAGAGCCTCCTTCAATAGCAATCATATTAAACGATAGGGGGGTACCCGGTATTTGTTCTGTGAAATTCTCGAAGCTTTTTATTTGGGTAGCTTCTGTATAGAATAAACTACTATCAACAACAGCTTTACCATTATCTCTTCCTGGAATGCTAGTCATTGCACCATGTTTGTAGTTTGGGTCATAGTGTCCTACGTCTAAATGACAACTGATGCATTGTAAATCCAATTTATCTTTGTTCTCATCGTAATATAGATGAGCCGTAATTCCATCATCTGTAATTCCTTCAGGAAATAAGTTGTGATGACATACTTCGCATGATTTATTGGGAATATAGGTAATGGCGTACTCTAATTCAGATTTTGCATCCCAATCAATGTCTGCAGTATCCTTAGTAAGATAACCCCAAAGATCTTTAACACCTAATTTAATTTTAGCAGTATAATGATCCCAAGTATCAGTACTAGGAGGTAGGTGACATTCAATACAATGTGTTTTTGTTCCACTTTTATTATTCATGTGGACTGATAGTTTCCAACTCTCTTCTGCATGAGGGTGAACATGACAAATAGTACACGATTCATCGGTTGATAGGTATACTGATAGTTGGTAAAAAGAAAAGAATATTGATAATCCAATCAATATTCCTAGGCTTAATAAAAAGAAGCCTTTTTTGTAAAAAGGTTTCTTGCTCGTTCGTCTTTTATTACGACGCTCAGTGTAGTTCATTATTATTTACAATTTGAGGGCAGAACATCTAAATAGAACAAATATACAATAACAAAATGAATTAAATAGTCCATTTTGTTATTGTATTTGTTAAAGGAATTAAAACGAAAGAAAAAGATCTTTTATAATTGACCAGAAGCCTTTAAGTATTTTGTTTCATTAAGCTTTAAGCTAGCTTTAGCAGAAATAAACTCCGACCATGCTTTTTGCCATAGGGTTTGAGCTTCAAGATAGTCCGCTAAATTTTCTAATCCTACTTCGAAATGTTCTTTACTTATTTTTAAGTTTTCTTCTGCTTGGTCTAAAGAGTTTGTTGTCATTTCTACTTCTAGTTTAGCCTCATCTAATTGATTATGAGCTTGAGTAACTTCTAGTGTCATTTTTTCTACTGCATCTAAGCGTTGAAGTTCTGCAATTTGTCGTTCTGTTTTCTTTGAGCGAACTTTATTAGCACCTTCTCCCCATTGAAATAGAGGAATGTTTAACGATACAATTGCAGAGAAAGACCCTCCGTGAAGAAGTTTATCACCATTTAGCTTAGCTCCATCATAATAGTTCCATCCAGCAGATACTCCTAAGTTTGGTAAGAATTGGCTGCGTGCTAATTGAATATCTTTGCTTTTAAGTTCTACTTGTTTAGATAAAAGTTGATATTCTGGACGTGGGGTTACATCAAATAAATCTTCAACGTAATTAGTTTCTGTTGTAGGAATTTCGTTCGAGGTTCGAATATCTTCAGTTAGTGGAAGACCTATTGTGTGAGCTAAATTCATTCTGGCTAGTATAATACCATTTTCTGCACGGCGTAATTGTAATTTAGCTTCGTTTACCTTTACTTGTACCTTTAGCAGGTCGTTTTTAGACTTTAATCCTACCTCGTAAGCGTTTTTCACATTACGATATAGTTCGGTAACTACATCAACATATTTTTCAGCAGCAGTACAAAGCTCTTGTGTTTTTACGAGTGCCCAATATGCCTCATCAGCTAAAAGAATAACCTCTACACGCGATAGTTCTTGATTTAGATAAGCCATATCTTTGCCTATCTTAGACATGGCATAACTAGCCCTAATTTTTCCACCCATATAAAGGGGCTGTGTTAGTTGAAAACCAGCCATCCATGTATTCTTTAGTGTAAACTCTAGTGGAATTTCAGGTAGATATGCATACATTCCAAAAACTGGATTAGTGGGAGTTGAACCTGCACCTAAATTAGGTGTAAAACCACCTTGTCCATCTGGAATAAATGTAGGTAAATAGGCATCACCAATGCTTTGTTTCATTTTCTGGCTACTATAGAGATAGTTACCTTGAGCTGATAGTTTAGGAAAGAAGTTAGAGCGGTAAACACGCACATCGCTTTTAGATTTTTCTATTTGCTTATCAGCTATTGTTTTTTGTCGATTATGTTCTAAAGCCATGTCTCTACATTGCTCAAGAGTATATATCTCTTGAGCAGATAGAAAGAATGGAAAAAGAAATAGTAATATAATATATATAAGTCTCATAAGGTTCTATTTTTCTTGTGGTATTTGAATTGAAATTCTAAAAATGATAGAGTAGAGTACAGGAATAAATAAAAGAATAATCATTGTACCTACAAATAAACCTCCCATAATGGTTACAGCCAATGAGCCAAACATATCATCGGTTAATAGAGGAATCATACCTAGAATAGTTGTTAAAGAGGCCATTGCAACAGCTCTAAAACGTGAAGCAGAACTATTCAGCAATGCTGTAGTAGGTTCAACTCCTTGTTTAATTTGAAGCGTTACTTCGTCCATTAACACAATCCCATTTTTTACCATCATACCTATAATACCTAGTGCTCCAACAATAGCCACAAAGCCAAAGGTCTTTCCAGATATTAAAACACTAAATACCACACCAATGGCAATAAGAGGTAAGCAACATAATATAACTAGAGGCTTTTTATAATCTTTGAACAGCATAATTAATATAGCAATCATCAAAACAATAGCTAAAGGATAATTTCTGAATAGATTATCCATACTTTCTGTACTCGCTTTGTTTTCTCCAAACCATTTGAGTGAATAACCTGGAGGCAACTCAATGTTTTCTATTTGTTCTAATATAGCTTGTCTAGCCTCTTCGGCACCAACTCCTGGAACAGGGTCGCACTGAGCACGAATTGCACGTTGTCCATTATATCTAACCACCACTGGGTCTTCCCACTCAATGTTTATTCCTTTAACAGCCTGATTTAAAGGAACAGTTTGTACTGATGCAGCCAGAACATCTTCTTCTGATATTGAACCCGTAATAATCCCTTGAATAGTCTTTTTATTAAGTTGACGTAGATTAGGTACTATGCTAAACACAGGAGAATTTTCTAAACCCTCTATGGGATTACCTTTATTGTCTACACTCTTTAAATAAATGGTTTGTCTTTTTTCTCCACAGTAAAACACATCAGCAGGAATTCCACCCGTAGCTGTTAACATTGAAACACCAACGTCTTGTCTGCTAAGTCCAATGTTACGAGCAATAGGTTGATCAAAGTTTGCTGTAATCACAGGAGTTTCTGGTTCCCAGCTATTCTTAACCAAATAGGTTTTTGGGCAACTATCCATTATTGCTTCAGCTTTAGTACATAACTCCTTAAGTACTGCTGGGTCTGGACCAGAAAATTGAGCTTCAATAGGATATTTCATG
This sequence comes from Bacteroidales bacterium, assembly GCA_012518235.1. Lineage (GTDB taxonomy): Bacteria > Bacteroidota > Bacteroidia > Bacteroidales > Bacteroidaceae > Bacteroides_E. Next base: position 3,627 of record JAAYSY010000052.1, on the reverse strand, counting down.
TACATTAAATTGTACCGCTTCAGACGAACGTATGCATGTGGATAATTTTTAGACAGATAGCTTTGTATCTCTTCCATCGATTCCACCAAAACCTTTGGATTTTTGAAATCTATAATTAGCTCTCCATAAGACAAAGAGGGGTCAGCTATACTTCTTACCAAATTATAACGAGCAGGAGTACCTCCAATTGACATGGTAACGTGAGTTACCTCATCACGTTGCATAAGGTAGTTTTCTATTTCCTTTAAATCCTCAATTACTTTTGTGTTATTAACTCCTTCGTCTAACTTATATTCCATATAAAGCTGGTCGTATGTCATATCAGGGAAAAAACCTTGAGGTAGGAATCGATAACAGAATAAACTAGCACCTACTAATAGTAATGCAATGCAAACTGTTGCCACTCGGTTTTTTAAGCACCAAGTTAAGACGGTACGTAGTGCTTTATGAAATTTCGATCCATATCTTTCTTCATCACTTATTGGTTTAACTTTTTTGAATAGGCTGTTAGCCATGATAGGAACATGTGTTAGGGCAAGTATCCAACTTAATAGAAGAGATACGGCTAGAACAATGAATAAATCTCTAACATAAACTCCTGCGTTATCTGGTGACAGAAAGATAGGGAAGAAAGCTAATATAGCAATAAGAGTAGCTCCTAATAAAGCCATTCCAGTCTGTTTACCAATAGAGGTTAAAGCTTCTGATCGTTTAACACCTCTTTGCAGGTTTACTAAAATTCCGTCAATAATAACAATTGCATTATCGACTAGCATACCCATTGCTAAAATAAATGCAGCAAGAGAAACACGTTGTAGAGTTCCCCCAAAAAGATTCAGAATGAGAAATGATCCAAATACAATGGTAACTAAACTAGTTCCAATAATTATACCACTGCGGAATCCCATGGTAAACATTAATACGATAACCACAATGATAACCGATTCTACAAGGTTTAATAGAAAGGCTCCTAGTGAATCCACAACACGGTCGGGTTGGAAAAATATCTTATGAAATTCAATTCCAGCAGGAATACGGGTTTCTTGTAATTCTTTAATTTTATTTTCAACCTTAGAACCTAGCTTAGTAATATCAGTGCCTTTTTCTGCTGAGATAGCTAAGCCAAAAGCACGTTTACCATCGTAGGTCATTTGATTCATTGTAGGGTCTTCGTAACCGACTTCAATATTAGCTATATCACGTAAATACAGTTGGTCATCTTCATGGCCTTGAATTAGTAAATTACTAATATCGTCAACCGTTTTGTATTTATCATTTACGGTTACCCGTAAACGGTAATCACCCGTTTCATAATAACCCGAATAAATGGTCTGATTTTGATCAGTTAATGTAGAAAGAACCTCAATGGGATGAACTCCAAGGTTTGCCATTTTTTCCTCTAGCATTTCTACATTAATACACTCTTCGCGTTCACCATAAAGCTGTATGTTACCAATGCCTTTGATAGACTGTATTTCTCTTTTAATCATCTCCGTGTATTTGGAGAGTTCTTTATCTCCAAATCCATCGGTTGTTATAGCATATAACATACCATACATGTCACCAAAGTCATCTTTTACAATAGAAGGTCTAGCACCTTGTGGGAGCGAAGCCTGAACATCATTCACTTTTCTTCTTAATAAATCCCAGTATTGCTCTACTTCATCATCAGGAACTTCAGATATTAACTCCACTGTAATCATAGATACATCATTCATAGAACGACTCGTAACAGCGTCTAAGTGATCCATACTACGAATACTTTTTTCAAGTAAGTCAGAGACCTCCAATTCAACTTCATAAGCAGAAGCACCAGGGTAAGCGGTAATAACCATGGCTTGCTTTACTTTGATTTCAGGGTCTTCTAGTTTACTCATATCAAAGAAAGCTAATGCCCCACCGATGAGTAATATGGCGATTAAAAAGTGCACTAAAGGCTTATTGTTTAGTGCTTGTTTTCCTAAATCAATCATAATAAACCTCCTTTATTAGTAGATGATATGGAATCTAATACTTTAACTGTTTGGTTTTCTTGAAGTGAGTTAACACCCGCAGAAACTACTATTTCTCCAGCTTTTAATCCATTAGCAATAGTTACGTCTCCGTTTCTTTTAATTTCTACTATTTCTACTTTTCGTCCATTGATTTGCTGGTTGTTTGGGTTATATACCCACACAGAACTTTCTCCATTAATTTCTTTAATTGCCGAAAGTGGAACAACAGTAAGTTCGGATTCTTCAGTTTTTCGTTTAATGTAAATGGTAGCAGTCATTCCAGGTGTAGGTAGCGTTAAATTGGGTTGATTAACAAAACCTAAGCGAACAGTGTATAATTGATTTAAGTTTGCTTTTTGGTTAATAGAAATTAATTTTAATGGATATGTAATATCAGGTTCTCTATTTACTGTGCAATAAAAATCCTCAAATTCATCTCTTCTTAAAAAGTCTGTAGCTGGAATATTTATTGTAGCTTCTAACGCATTTTGGTTGAACATAGAGAGTATTGGAAATCCAGCAGATACCGTTTCATTGGCATTAAAGTATTTTTTCTGGATAAATCCATTAAAAGGAGCTACTATGCGTGTATCCGATAGAGCTTTTTTATGAGCCTCTAATTTGGCGGATATTTGTTCTAATCCAAAAACAGCTTTTTCATAATCACTTTTTGAAACACTTCCTTTTTCATAAAGCGTGATTATTCTTTCAGCATCCCCTTTTATTCTATTGTATTCGGCTTGAGTAGCACTCAATTGAATTTTATAGTCAGTAGGGTCAAGATTAGCTAAAAGTTGCCCCTTTTTTACTTTACTTCCTGCATCAACATAAATTTGCTGAATAGTTCCGCTAACCTGGAATGCTATATCAATATCATCACTAGCTTTTATTTTTCCAGGATACGATATAAGTAAACTATTACTACGTGACTTTACCGTATCTACCTTGACAATAACAGTACGGTCTGTTTTGTTTTGTTCTTTTGATGAACATCCTAAGAACAATAAACCTAAAATAAAACAAGATGTTATTAATCCCTTTTTCATGAAGTTTTTGTTATTTATTGATAGAATTACACAATCTATTTAGTTAGACAACTATATTAAACAGTATATATTCATCATTTACTGCCATAATATTTTAGTTGTTTGCAAAACTAATAAAAGATTAGCTATATTCATATTATTAATCTTTTAATTTAGTTTACTATCAATATAGGGATTATAATGTGAGTTTTTTATTATTTAGCTCATTATTTTTTCACCCTTTATTGATTGATTATTAGCAGTTTATATTCTACTGTTTTAGGTAGTTGTCTTGCTTATCTAATAAGGTCATAGTGTGAGGTCACTTTATAGAATTATTATTCTGTTTACATTTGTATGATAATTTCACATTTCCTTTGTATAGGAAAGAAACATATTAGGGGGTTTTTTGTTTGCTGTTTTTGAAAGTAAAATAAGATTATTTTATGATACTGAATTTTAATCAAAGTAGATAAATAATTCGAGATATAGCAAGGAGGCAAGATGATTTATTTACTCTTTATTTTTCATTCTATAGAGTCGCTCAAACTCGGTAGATGATATTTCATTATAATCCAGTAAAGCTTGATTAAATTCACTTTCTATGG